>DATNET010000441.1:0-9623 GCA_035606745.1 Tepidiformaceae bacterium | reverse complement strand
TGATGCGCGACGTGAAGGTGGGGGACCGCGTCCTCCTCGACGACGGGTTGATCGAGCTGCGCGTCCTGCGCCGGGAGCCCCGCGGGCTCCGGTGCCGCATCGTCGTGGGCGGACGGCTGGCCGATCACAAGGGGATGAACTTCCCGGGCGTGCGGCTGAGCGCCGATTCCCTCACCGCGAAGGATCGCGGGGATCTCGCCTTCGGGCTCCGGATGGGCATCGACTTCGTGGCGCTCTCCTTCGTGCGGAGCGCGGACGACATCCTGAAGCTCCGGCGCCTGCTCCGGCGCGCCACGCAGCCCCCGCTGGTGATCGCGAAGATCGAGCGGCGCGAGGCGATCGAGAATCTCGAGGCGATCCTGGGCGTCGCGGACGGCGTGATGGTGGCGCGGGGCGACCTCGGGGTGGAGCTCCCGCCGGAGGACGTGCCGGTGCAGCAACGGCGGATTATCGCGGCGGCGGCGAGGAACATGATCCCGGTGATCACGGCGACACAGATGCTGGAATCGATGGTCGATTCGCCACGGCCGACAAGGGCCGAAAGCAGCGATGTCGCGCACGCTGTCTGGGATTACTCGGATGCACTGATGCTGAGCGAAGAAACGGCTATCGGCCGGTACCCGGTGGAAGCGGTGGCGATGATGGACCGCATCATCCGGCGGGCGGAAGAATCGGCGGAACTCGACGTGCACCCGCTCATCCCGACGGGCACCGACGACCATTCGTACGTGGTCGCCCTGGCGGCTCGGCGGATTGTCGAATCGGACGTCAACATGCGCGGCATTGTCTGCCTGACGCGGAGTGGGTATACCGCATTTTTGTTGAGCAAGGTGCACCCGGCGGCGCCGATTTTCGCGATAACAACGAACGAGGCGATTTGCCGGCGGCTGTCGCTCGCGCGGTCGGTCGTACCGCTCATCGGCGCGGTGGAGGATTCGAGCGAGCAGATGTTGCGCGCGGTCGACGCGGTGCTGATCGATGGGCGGCATGTCGTTGAGGGGGAAGAGGTCGTGGTGGTGGCGAGCTTCCCGTTCGGCGTCTCGGGTACGACGAACTTCCTCAAGCTGCACCGCGTTGGCGAATCGGAGGGGTATTGATGGCAGAGGAAACGGTCATCGTTGCGGAATCGGCGGACCGTGTGGAGGCGGAGATCTGGCTGGATGCGCTGCGGTCGGCAGGGATCCCTGCGGCGATTTTCGAACGCGGGCCGGGGGCCGCGATGGGCGGGGCGATGGCGCCGGCATTTGCGCGCTACCCGGTGCTGGTGAGCCGTTCGAACTTCGCACCGGCGCGCAACGTGATTGCGGACATGGCGGGCGGAAGCGCCCTTTCGCCGGTAAGGGATTCGCTCGCCAGCAGCCGGGCATCGCTTAACGCCGTGCTGGTGATGGGCGTGGTGGCGGTGGGGATCATCGTGGTGGGTGTGCTGTTTCGTGTGGTCGCCGGCTAGGCCCAGCCCGGGCATGGGCAGGGCGATGAGGGATCAGGCGGCGAGGTAGTCGAGGCGGTCGTGTTCGTCTTTGCGGCGGAGCGGGTTGCTGTCTTCCATCTCGCGAAGGACATCGGTCGCGTAGAGGGATTCCATATCGTACTGGTGGACGCGGGCCGTGACGGTCACATCGAACATCTGGTGGCCGTCGCTGACGGGGAGCGTGCCGGGGATGCGGCGCAGGAAGGTCCACGATTCCTCGAAGGTGCATTCGACGAGCATCACGCAGAAGTTTGGGCCACCGAGATGAGCAAGGAAATCGGAGGTGCGGGTGAGCCGTTTGAGGGTCTCGACGAGCGCGGCGACGCCCCGGCCCGCAAAATCGGCTCCGCGGCGGGCTGCCACGCCTTCGATGTCTTCGAGCGAAAACTGGACGATGACGAATGGGTGCCCGAGCGAACGTGCACGTGGCATTTCGCGGCGCAGTTCCGCGAGGACGTAGTTGCGGTTGGGCATGCTGTATTCGTCGCTGAGGTAGGCCGAGCCCATCAGGCGGCCGGTGAGGCGGCGCCAGCGCCGCTGGCCCATCCAGCGTACGAGGATGAGCTGGGCGTTGACGAGCACAAAGAGCGCTATCAGGCAGGCGCTGATGATGAGGTTGACAGCGGAGGGATGGGCCACAGTCACGGAGAATTCGACGGCGACGACTGCACCCCAGGCGAGGAGGCAGAGCAAGCGCAGGAGATGGCGCTTGCGGCTCGGCGCGGTGTGTTCGGCCGTGCCGGTGAGGTTATCGAACGGCCCGGCGAGCGGGTGCGGATGGCCCTGGCCGGCTTGGCCAGGGGTTTCGCTAATCCCGCTTCGAGGCAGATGGATGGGTAGCCGCATAGTGGACCTCAATGAGTATTTCGGCTGAGGAGAGGGGTCTCATCAGGCCACATTGGTCTGCGGAGGGCTGCTCTGCGGAGGGTTTTGCGGTACTCCAGCTTCAGCCTTGCCGTCATCGAGATCCGCGTAGGTGGCATACCAGCGTGGCGTGCGGGCTGTTACGTGGAGCAGGAAGGCGCGCGCCTTTCCTTCTATTGTGGGCATGCCGCCGTGGACGCGGGCTATCGCGTGGTCGACGGCCGGGGGCAAGGCGAGTACTGGCCGCCGGGAGGCATCGCTCGTCCAATCGAAGCCGCAGGCGAGGCCTTCGCGGTTACAGGCGAGGTCGGCGGCGGCGACCACGTCGTTGAGGGACTCCAGGGTCGATGGCGGCTGGTCCGGGTGGTGCCAGCGGATCGCATCGACGAGGAGGTCGGGGAACTTCCAGCGCTGGGCCAGGCGGGAGCCCACGTGTTCATGTCCGATGCCGAAGACCGCGAGTTCGGCATCGCGGTAGCGCACGCCCTCGGTGACAACGAGGTCGGCCAGCTCGGCAAATGCGTCAGGTTCGCAAATGAGCATCGCGAGTTTGCCGACATCGTGGAGCACGCCTGCGGTGAACGCGTCTTCCGGGCGGACGATGCGCGTGTCGCGCGCGATCACTTCAGCGACAAGGCCAACGGTCACGCTGTGTGCCCAGAAGAGATCCATATCGAAGGCGGCGCCGGGGGAGACAACGGAGAACGCATCGATGATGCCGGAGGAGATGGCGACGGAGCGGACGGTACGCATGCCAAGGAGGATGACGGCCTCGCGGACGTTGCCAATGCGGCGCGCGTAGCCGTAGTAGGCGGAGTTGGAGAGCCGGAGGAGCTTCGCGGTGAGTGCCTGGTCGGAGCTGATGACGGTGGCGAGGTCCATGGCGGCCGAGCGTTCATCTTCGGCGAGGGCGATGGCGCGCGTCGCAACCGCCTTGAGCGGTGTCAATTCGGTGGTGCGGTTCACGATCGAGCGGACGCGATTTCGCCCTTCCATGTTGGCGGGCAATCCCGTGGTCATGCTGCATGCCTCCCGGGGCGGTTCGATTCCGGACCAACGACGCGGTCGCGGCCACCGCGCTTGGCGATGAACAGGCGGTCATCGGCGACGCGGATGGCGTCGTGCAGGCTATCGCCACAGGACGGTATAGAAGCGACGCCCGCGGAGACGGTGACTTCGATTGGTTCGGCATCGGCGACTTTTACCCTGCTATCGCCGATTGCCACACGGACGCGTTCGGCGAAGAGCTGGGCGGCCGCGAGGTCGGCGCCGGGGAGGAAGGCGATGAACTCTTCGCCACCGAAACGGCCAACGATATCGCCGGAGCGCGCAGCATCTTCGAGCACGTGGGCGAGCGCGGCGAGGACCTTGTCGCCCACGAGATGGCCGTAGGAATCGTTTACGCGCTTGAAGTGATCGAGATCGAAGATGACGACACCCATGGGCTGACGGGCGGATAGCCCTTCCCTGAGCATTTCGTCTTCGGCGGCTTCGATGGCGCTGCCGCGATGCAGGAGGCCGGTAAGCTGGTCGTGCTTCGCAAGGTGGGCGAGCGTTTCGACCATTGTTTTGAGTTCGCTGTTTTTCTGGCGCAGCGTCTCTTCGATGTCCCGGAGGGAGCTATGGTCGCGGATGTAGGCGATGGTCCCGGAGTAGGAGCCGTAGCGGTCGCGGAGAGTTGCGGCGGAAAGGGCGGCTAGGAACGGCTCACTATCCTTTCGGGCGGCGAAGACTTCCAGGCTAACGACCTTGCCTTCCCAATCGAGGCGGGAGTAGACGCGGGCGAACTCTTCCGCGGAGGCGAAGAGCATGGACACGTCGCGGTGCAACACCTCGACAGGGGCGAAGCCGAAGATGGCTTCGCTGGCGCCGGTGTAGAGGGTGACGCGATTTTCGCGGTCGGTGGCGACGACGCCATCCGGGCAGGCGAAGAGCATCAGTTGCATCAGCTCAGAATCTGACAGGACGTCGATGAAGTCGGGTTCTCCGTGCATGCCTCTCCAAAGACCTGGCCGGGTGGTGACGTTGTGGTAGGTATCGACGGAAGGCGCGGCGAGGCACAGGGACGAGGAGGTGAACGGGGCCGGTGGGTGCGGGCGCGAATCACGCTCGGCCGTTGTGAACAGCGGGTATGATGTTCCTCATGGACGAGATCATCTTCGTGGTGACCGAAGCGGCGGAAGGCGGGTACACCGCCCGGGCGCTGGGGCAATCCATCTTCACCGAGGCCGATGAACTGACCGGGCTGCGTGAGCAAGTCCGGGATGCTGTTCGCTGCCACTTCGAAGAAGGGGACGCTCCGCGCGTAATCCGGCTCCATTTCGTTCACGACGATGTCATTGCGGTATGACGCGCCTTCCCCGCGACGTCACGGGCGAAGCGCTCGCGAAGGCATTGTCAACGCTGGGCTACACCACGACGCGGCAGACTGGGAGCCACGTGCGGCTCACCAGCTATGCGCGGGGCGAACACCACATCACCATTCCCCGGCACGACCCTCTACGCGTCGGAACGCTGGCCGCCATCCTCGCTGATGTCGCCGCCCACTTCGAAACTTCCCGCGAGGAATTAGTTGAGCGCCTGTTCCGATTGAAGGGCTGATGCCCATCACTGCGCTCCGCAGCGAGCTACGGTGAGCGGGGCGCGGGGCGCGGGGCGGATTTACGCCTGCACGGGTGGCGAGGAGACGGACGCCAGCAGCTGTTCCGTTGCCCTTGCGATTTGGGCGACGGCCTCGTTGAACGCTGCCTCGTTCGTGCGTGATGGCTTGCGATAACCGCTGACCTTGCGCACGAACTGGAGGGCGGCGGCATCGACTTCGGCGGTGGTCGCCGGGGGTTCGCTGCCGCGGAGGGTTTTAATGCTTCTGCACATCGGGTTCCTCGAAGAGACGCCCGGGGCATGACCGGGCCGAGCTATTGGTGGCCATTGTCCCCGAAATCACGCCCGTTCGGTACCGGCGTTGAGGGTTGCGGATGGTTACGCTGGGAGGACCGTTCGAGAAGAGCCCGTGGACACAACACCTGAACCGATCGCTGGCCTTATCCGTGATCACCGCCAGATAGAGGAGGTCGCCGCGGCGTCGCATCGCGCGATTTCGGCGGCGGCGGGGCGGCCAACGGATGTGGCTGCGGTCGCGGCGGCGATAGCGCAGCTTCGCGACCTGGAAGCGTTCGCCGCAATCGAGCTCACGATCCACATCGCCAAGGAGGAAGAGGTGCTGTTCCCGGAGATCAAGCGGGTGGCGCAGCTCGAAGTGGACACGATCATCGGTGACATGCTGGCGCAGCACGATGAAGTGCGTGACCGCAGCGCCGAGGTGCGCGCGGTGCTCGAAGCGATCGACAGCCATCACGATGAAGTGGCGACGGAGACGGCAAAGCTCTCCGATGGGCTGCGCGCGGCCGCGGAGTGCGCTCCCGGCGAACTGCCTTCGCCGGAGGTGCTGAACTCGCTCTACGACAGCGTCAAAAAGCTCGACTGGATCCTCCAGGGCCATTTCGTGGACGAAGAGGACAACCTGTTTGAGCCGGCCATCGCGTGGTTCGCAGCGGGCGACTTCGCAGAGCTCAGCGCACGAATGGCGGAAGTCGAGGCGGCGTATTCGTGATTCGATTTTGGATTTTGGATTTTGGATTTTGGATTGCGGCTACGCCGCTGATGGAGATTGCTTCTCCTGTACCATGAGTCAAGCCCAGAAGCCGGATCCGATTTTGAATTTGGATTGGGCTGAGCGGCTGATGGAACGGCTGTCTCCTGTACCATGAGTCGACACAGATTGAAGCCGGGAGTGCGATGACGTCCCCAATCGAACAGCCGAAATATGAAACGCGAAATGGCCCGGCGCACATCGTGCAGTTGAGCCGTTCTGGCGGCGGCGTGCCCAAGCTGCCCATCGTCGAGGCGGAGGTGACGGAACGCGGGATTGTGGGCGATGCGCAAAACGATACCAAGAACCACGGGGGGCCGGAGCAGGCGCTCTGCCTGTACGCGATCGAGGTGATCGAAGCGCTGGCGGCGGAGGGCCATGCGATGGCCGCCGGTGCGGCGGGGGAAAACGTCACGACGCGCGGGTTGGATTGGTCGCTGGTGGTGCCGGGGGTGCGGCTGCGGCTGGGGAGCGACGTGCTCATTGAAGTGACTCGCTATACGACGCCGTGCTATAAGAACGCGCGCTGGTTCATGGAGGGCGACTTCAACCGCATGCACCAGAACCTCTTTCCGGGCTGGAGCCGGGCGTATGCGCGGGTGCTCCAGGGTGGACATCTGCGGCCGGGTGACCGGGTGGAAGTCGTTTAACCGCCAAGAGCGCCAGAGCGCCAAGAAGTCAGGTGATGGCACCATTTTGGGAACCGTCGTTAGCCCTCCTGGCGCCCTTGGTGCTCAGAGCGGGCGGTTTGATACACTCGGTCTAACCTTCAGGAGAGGCATCCGTTGCTGAACTAAACCAGGGCATTGTGCGAACCGATTGACGAGGCCGGGGCTTGATTGAGAGCCCGTGCCCTCTGCTTTTCGCGCCCTGGTGTGGTCCTCTCCTCCCCCGCACCGCTCTCCATGTCGCATTTTGCCGTGTTGTTGTCTTTCCGGGAGGACTTGCGCGCTGCGCCTGGGCGCCACGCCTGGAGGGCCACTTGCTTTCGGCGAACAACATAACCAGGGAACTCGGGGGCCGCGTCATCCTTGACGGGGTGTCGTTCGTCATCAACGACGGCGAGGCGGCCGGCATCGCGGGGCCAAACGGTTCGGGCAAGACGACGCTGCTCCGCATCCTCGCCGGCGAGCTCGCAACGGATGTGGGGAGCGTGGATTTGCCGCGCAACGGCATCGTTGGCTACCTGCCGCAGGGTTGGGAGCGGGCCCCCGGGACGACCGTGGGCGATTGCTTTCCCGCGCTCTTTGCGCCTGGCGACGCTGGAGACCCGGGCTCACGCCTGGGCGCGGAGCTTGCGGACGTGGCCGCCCGGCTTGGCGCAGCGAAGGCGCCCGAGATGGTCAGTCCGCTGGAAGACGAGTACGACAGGCTGCTCGATCAACTCTCCGCCACGCTGCCGGGGGCCGGTATCGCCGGCGTCCGGGAGGTTGCGCGCGATACGCTTGGCCTGCGTGACGTACCCGCGACGATGTCCGTGGGAGAGCTCTCGGGGGGCGAGCTGACGAAGCTCGGGCTGCTGAACCTCGCCGCATCGAACCCGACCGTGCTGTTGCTGGATGAGCCGACGAACCACCTTGACCTTCGCGGCATCGAATGGGTACAGGCGTTTTTCCGTGCTTTCCGCGGGCCGGTGGCGCTGGTCTCGCATGACCGCGCACTGCTCGACGCGTGCGCGACGCACATCGTCGAGATCGACCCCCACACGCATCGGGCGGAGACGTTCACCGGCGGATATTCCGCGTACGCGGCCGAAAAGGCCCGGCGGGAGGAAGAGCAGTGGGAGCGATTTCGCCGCCAGCAACGCGAAGAGCGTCAGCTCCGGAGGACGATCTCGGCGATCGAATCGCGCTCACGAAACGTCGAGAACCGGACGATTGACTTTTACTTTCGCAAGCGCGCCGCGAAGGTGGCTCGGCGAGCCGTCACGCTCAAGGCCCGGCTCGAGCGGGAGATCGATTCGAGCACCCACGTCGCGCGACCCGAAAAAGCGGCGCAGGGCTTTTACGGTGAGTTCGCCTCGACCGCTGGCGGGGCGTCGCGGTTGCTGGCGGCGGACAACGTCGCCATCGAAATGGGCGGACGGCCACTGTTTTCGGGCCTCACCTTCCAGGCGAACCGCGGCGAACGCGTGGTACTCACGGGGCCGAACGGCTGCGGGAAGACGACGTTGCTGCGGGCGGTACTCGGGCAACATCCGGTAGCGGCCGGGCGGCTGGAGCTGAGCGGCTCAGCCGTGCCGGGGTACCTCGCCCAGCAGGAAGAATCGGCGCTCTCGGCGGAGGAGGGTCGGCTGACGCCAATCGAGCTGCTGCGTCGTGCCTGCGCGCTGCCGGAAGCGGAGGCGTACAACTTCCTCCACCGCTTCCTCTTCGGCGCGGATATGGCGCGTACGGCGGTGGAGCGGCTGAGCTATGGCGAACGCCGGCGGCTGGCGCTGGCGCGGCTCGTTCTGCAGGGGTCGAACCTGTTGTTGTTGGATGAGCCGACGAACCACCTTGACCTGCCGTCGCGCGAAGCGTTCGAGGCGGCGTTGGATGCGTTCGACGGCGCCGCCGTGATCGTGACGCACGACCGCTACTTCATCGAGCGCTTCGCGGACACGGTTGTGGAAATCGGGTAGGAAGACCGGAGACGAGAGACGAGAGACGAGAGACGAGAGGAATCCGACGCCTGCTTCAGGCCAGTTCTCCTCGCGTTTCTTTCGTCTTTTCTCCTTTAGTCTTTCGTCTTGATTGGGCGGGCGGCAGCGGTTAGCGTCGCGGCTGGAGGAATGGCTATGAGCAACCGTGTGGCGGCCCTGTTTGGCATCCAGTATCCGGTGGTGATGGGGGCGATTTCCAGCGTGCCGGAGCTGGCTGCGGCGATTTCCAATGCGGGCGGACTGGGCTGCATGGCAGGCGCGGCGGCCCCGGCGGAAGAGCTGCGGGCGCGCATCCAACGGTTTCGCGAACTCTCCGACAAGCCGTTCGCGATCAATTTTCCCATTGTGCTGACGCCCGAGAAGCAGCTTGGCGAAAAGATGCAGCTGATGCTGGAGGAGCGGGTGCCGGTCGTCATCACCTCAGCGGGGAACCCCAAATTGTGGACGACGTTTCTCAAGGAGGGCGGCTGCCGGGTCGCCCACGTGCTGCCGACGCTGTACCACGCGCAGAAAGCGGTGGAGGCGGGAGTCGACGCGATCATTGCTGAGCCGGCCGAATCGGGCGGGTACCGGGGCGAGCACGAGGTGAGCATGATGGTGCTCATCCCGGCGATCCGGCGAGCGTTCCCCGGCGTCCCGCTGTTGGCGGCTGGGGCCGTGGCGGATGGGGCAGGCCTTGCGGCGGTGATGGCGCTTGGGGCGGAGGGTGTGCAGCTCGGCACGCGCTTCCTCGCGACCGTGGAGGCGAACGCGCCGGAACACGTGCGGAAGCTCATCCTTGCCGCGACCGACACGTCCACGATGTCGGCCGAAGGGCGGGTCAAGCCACGAGTCTCCAAGCCAGAGTTTGCGATGGAAGTGCTGGGCGAAAAGCGACAGACCCAGATGGGCCAGGTTTCTGCTTTGATCACGGATATGAAGCCCGTGGAAGAGGTCATGCGCGAACTCATCGAGGGTGGATTCGCGGCTGCTCGGCGGGTTGCCGACAGCCTCGG
>DATNET010000427.1:0-2648 GCA_035606745.1 Tepidiformaceae bacterium | reverse complement strand
CGATCATCTCAGCCCACCCCGGTCGATCAGACGGGTCGAGCGTGGCCATCGTCTGCTCGAACGTCCCCAGCGCCGGGCAGCTGCCGTCGAGTGCCGGATGCGCGACCACCATCTGCCCACGCATCCAGCGCAGGCCCCAGTCCTCGAGGGAAAGCCGGCCGATGGCCGGCGATGCCGCGGCCAGCGGGTAGAAGCTCGAGAACAGGTCGTTGACGAATCCGTCCGCCGTCAGGCGGCCGCTTCGCACGGCGCCGCCCGGGCTATCGGATGCTTCCAGCACGACCACGCTCCAGCCGGCGTCGGCCAGGACGTTGGCGGTCACCAGGCCGTTGGGCCCGGAGCCGATCACGATCGCGTCGACGTCCATTGCGCTTCTCTTACCCTTCCCGTTCGATTCGCGAACCGGCGGCGTTTGGGCGTTCCCTTCCACGGGCACTGGGAGACCGTGGCGACCAACCTGCGACTCGTTCCCTACACCCAGGACCAGGTGTTCGCCGTGTTGAGCGATCCGGAACGATACGCGGGTTGGGTCGTCGGCGCGAAGAAGACGCGCACGATCGATCCGGAGTGGCCGCAGCCGGGCAGCCGTTTCGCGCACCAGCAGGGTGCCGGGCCGCTGCACATCGACGACATCACGGTGGTGCGCGAGTTGGAGGCTCCCAACAGGATTGTGCTGGAAGCGAAGATCCGCCCGCTGTTGACCGCTCAGGTGACGCTCACGCTCGACCCGCTGTCACGTGGCACCCTGGTCACGATGGAGGAGGTGCCGATCGGAGGCCCGGTGAGCCGGCTGGGACGCCTGCTCGAAGGTCCGCTGCACATGCGAAACCGCCGAGCGCTGCGACGGCTCGAGGGGCAGCTGGCCGAAGTCGAAGCTGACATACGAACGTAGCGGCTCGCTGGGACGAGGGGGTTCAGGTCGAGCGGGTCGAAGGCGAGGGGTGGCTCGTGTCGATTCGTGGTGAGCACGACCTGACACCGGCGATGTGCCAAACCTATCCTTCGCGCGACGCCGCGCTGGAAGCGCTACGCGACCGATATATCTAACCGTCGTGATATGCACCGACGTTTCGGCGGTGACGGGCAGGGGCACACGGTGTGTCGATGGCACCAACGCTGCATGAGCGGTTTCGGGCGATACCGACGGAGGTCGGGAGACTTCGAAAGAAGATGCTCCTGTTCGTCCGCAGTGAATGCCGTGGATGCTGCTCGCAGCAGTTTGCCGATGACCTCGCCCTCGTCTTCACGGAGGCGTGCGCAAACGCGGTGATACACGCATATCCCGGCGACTCGCACGGCTGGATCGAGGTTGAGGCACGGGTAACAGACGGCCTTCTGACAATGGACGTCGTTGATGACGGAGTTGGGCTGGCCGCCGACGCGTGTTCGAGCGGCCGCGGCCTGGGGTTCAACCTGATGCGCGGATTGGCCAACGTGAAAGTTACGTCTCGAGCGTGTGGCGGCACCAGGGTACGGCTGACGCTGCCGTGCCGATGACGTCGCGGGTAAGAACGTTTGGGATCGACCGCCATGGGTACGGTGACAGAGACGGTACGCGTCCCGGGCCACGGAGATGGGACACGGCTTCACACACTGCCATAGCGCGTTCGCTAGGGCGGACACCATCTTCGGAAGGACCCTCGTTTGAGCACCCGTAGCACGGATAATTTCGAAGGGCGCGAGCTCTTCGATTCCAGCGGTTACAAGATCGGCGATATCGAGACCGTGTTTAGCGAGGATGGGCTGGGGTTCGCGCTCGTGAAGTCCGGTTTATTCGGCACGATACGCCGTCTGGTGCCGCTGAACGATGTCCGCGAGTCGGGCGACGAGCTGGTCGTGCCGTACTCCAAGGACAAGGTCAAGCGGGCTCCGCCCGCCCAAGCCGACAAGCGCCTGTCTCAGGCCACGAGGGAGCGGCTTTAACCGCCTGCTGGTGGGCGGTTCGCAACCCGGCGCCGAGCGACTCGCTCCGCCGATCAAACGAGAGGAACGACATGCAACAGGGACAGTCATCAGGGTCAGTGGTCACAGACAAGGTGGACCAGGCCACAGAGGTGATCTCGGCTCGCACGAGCGATGCCGTCGAGCAGGGACGTGGCGCCGTGCAGCGCCAGGTGGGGCAGCGGTCTGCGCAGTTGGGTGATCAGATCGGCGCCGCGTCACACACGATCCGCCGGGTGGCGGAGCAGGCGCGGATTGACGGAAACGATCAGCAGGCGCGTCTGGCCGATGAGGCTGCGAAGCGCGCAGAGCGGGTCAGCAATTACCTGGGTGACGTCGACCCCGAGCGCCTCATGGCAGATGCGGAGGACTTCGCCCGCCGGCAGCCGTGGCTGGTGGCAGGAGTCGGCCTGATCGCCGGTTTCGCGTTGGCACGTTCGCTGAAAGCGTCGAGCGGAAGACGCTCCACGCGTCTGTACACATCCGCCAATCGTCCGGCGTATGGTGATGTGTCACGCCGGTCCTCGGCATACGGGGGAAACGGCATGACGAGCGCGGTAGGGGAGCCCAGCCGTGAGTCGTGACCTCGACCTGGCCAGCGGTGAACGTGAGAAGCGTCAGGACTCCGTCCCGGAGTTGGTCAAGGAGCTGACGCGTGACATCTCCGAGCTCGTGCGCCAGGAGATCGAGCTGGCACGCGTGGAGAT
>DATNET010000167.1:0-4160 GCA_035606745.1 Tepidiformaceae bacterium | reverse complement strand
GACTGCGAGGCGGCCGGTGTCATCCTGCGCGATGGCCTCATTCGCCTGACGCCTCGTGGCCGTCTGCTTCACGGCGAACTCTCGGTGCGCCTGCTCGCCCACCTACGCCCGTGACCGCCGGGTCGCAGCCATCGACAGTCCAGATTCCCGCGCGCCGAGCCGCTAACATGACCGCATGACACGAATCGCCGCAATCCTTGGCAGCGTGACCCCGCCCGGCCGCCTGTTCGGCGCCATCAGCCAGGCTGTCGCCCGCACCCCGGCCGCTCGCTGCGACATCGAACTGTTCGACCTCGCGGACCTCCAAATTGGCTTCGTCGGCCGCCCCGCCGACGACCCCGCCAACGCCGATGCCTCGCGCATAATAGAAGCCATAACCGTAGCCGACGCAGTGCTCTTTGCTACTCCGGTCTACCGCGCGAGCTTCACCGGCGCCCTCAAGAACCTTCTCGACCTCCTGCCCGCCGAGGCCCTCGCGTCCAAGCCCTGCGGCATCGTCGCCATGGGCGCAACGCCGCACCACTTTCTCGGCGTCGATAGCCACCTGCGCGATGTCTTGAGCTGGTTCGGCGCACTCACGGCCCCAGTGAGCGTCTACCTCACCAACGCAGACTTCACCGGCGGAGAGCTGTCGGAAGCGGCGGCAACCTCGCTCGACCAACTCGTCGCCACACTTGCGCTCCTCGCTGCGGCGACTGGCGGGCAGCCGATCGGCCCCACGCCGTTCGCTGTGCTCGCACAGCAGCCACGGCCTCCTGCCACATCATGACGTCCAACCAGTGGGAGACCTTCTACGACCGCCACGCCCCGTTCTACGACCGTGGCGCGTTCACCATCCACACCGTCGCGGAGGTCGACTTCCTTCTCGACGTGCTCGGCCTCGAACCCGCTGCCACTGTGCTCGACATCGGCTGCGGCACTGGCCGCCACGCGATCGAACTCGCCCGCCGCGGCTTCCGCGTCACCGGTGTGGACCTCTCCGCGCAGATGCTGCTGCAGGCCATGTCAAAGGCCCGGGCGGAAAGCGTCGCCGTCGAATGGGTCCATGCCGACGCGACCAGGTACGCTGCGCGTGAGCCCGTGGACGCCGTCCTCTGCCTCTGCGGCTCCGCTTTCACGATGGCCGACCTCGCGGCCGACCCGCTCGCCCACGACCGCGCGATCCTCACGAACGTCCACGGGTCGCTTCGCCCGGGAGGGGCGTTCGTGCTGACTACGCCAAACGGCTACCGCCGCATCCGCGAGGTCGCCGATAACGACGTCACCGCGGGACACTTCGATCCTGCAACGATGGTCCAGGTGCGCGACGACGATTTCGCCATCGGCGGCGCTGAGGGACGCATGCGCTACAAGGAGCGCCTCTACATCCTGCCGGAACTCATCGGGTTACTCGAATCCAACGGTTTTGTTGTCGACCACGCCTGGGGCGGGACTGCTGGCCGCTGGGGCAGGCGCTCCCTGGAGCTGGACGAAATCGAGGTGATGGTCGTCGCGCACAGCGCAGCTCAGTCTCGGTAGGCCGGGCTGCCTGACCCACAGGTCACCAGCCGACGGCCGCGCCGTCCTTGCGCGACTCCGTGGCACCTGCGTAGATGCCCGTCGAACGCTCTCGCCGGATCGCCTGGTAGCCGCCATAGCGTGCCGCTGGCTGCCTCTCCAGCACGTGGCCCCGGCGCTGCAACTCCTCCAACACGTCCTCTGGCAGGCCGTCCTCGATGTGCGCGATGCCGCCATCGACCATCACCGTCCCGGTCGGTTCCGATGAGCCCGTGTGGTGGAACCGGATCGCATCGCCTGCCTGCTGCACGTCCATGTCGAAATCGATCAAGTTCATCATGATCTGGGCGTGTCCCTGCGGCTGCATGTCGCCCCCCATTAGGCCGAACGCCATTTCCGGCTCTCCGTCTTGTGTTACGAACGCCGGGATAATCGTCTGGAACGGCCGCTTGCCCGGCGCCAGCGCATTCGCGTGGTTCGCGTCCAGGCAGAACAGCCCACCCCGGTCTTGCAACCCGAACCCCAGCTCTGGGACGACATACCCCGACCCGAAATCCGTGTAGTTGCTCTGGATCAGCGAGACCATCATGCCGGCGCCATCGGCCGTGCAAAGGTACGTCGTCTCCGGACGATTGATCGCGACTGGCTCCCCCGCCGCGTCGACACGGGCCGCCACCTTCATGTCGATGAGCTTCGCCCGTTCGCGTGCGTATTCCTTCGAAATCAGCCAATCGATCGGCGCTTCCGAAAACGCCGGGTCACAGTAATGCCGCGCCCGATCCGCATAGGCGACCTTTTTTGCCTCCAGGCAGACATGCCAGAAGTCTGCAGAATCCCGCCCCATCCCCCGCACATCAAGGTTTTCGAGGATGTTCAGCAGCTGCAACGCCGCGATGCCCTGGCTGTTCGGCGGCATCTCCCATACATCATGACCCCGGTAGTCCGTGGCCACCGGTGCATCCCACGTCGAACGATGCGTGCGGAAGTCGTCCTCCGAGAAAAAGCCGCCATTTGCGTCTGAGTACGCCACCAGCGCCGCCGCGATCGGCCCTCGGTAATAGGCGTCGCGGCCCTCGTCCGCCACCAGCCTGAGGGTGCTCGCAAGGGCAGGGTTCCGGAACAGCTCGCCCTCACGGGGCGCCGAGCCGTCGGGCAAGAACACCTCCCCAAAGCCGGGAAAACCGCTGTAGAACGGCGCGAGCCCCGCCCAAAGCCTCGCGATTCGGGGCGACACCGGGAACCCGCCCGTCGCGTATTCGATTGCGGGCGCCAGCAGTTCGCCCATTGGCAGCTTCCCGAACCGCTCGTGCAGTTCGTACCACCCATCCACGCACCCGGGCACCGACCACGAAAACGGGCTGTGCAGCGGGATCGTCCCGTCCGGCTGGGGAGCGACCTTGTCGATGGTCAGCCTGCGCGGCGCGCGCCCGGAAGCGTTGAGGCCCGACAATTTACGCTCCGCCGGGTCCCACGTGATCGCGAATAGGTCGCCGCCAAGCCCGCACGCCGTCGGCTCCATCAAGCCAAGACAGGCGTTCGTCGTGATCGCCGCATCCACAGCACTGCCGCCGCGCCGCAGGATCTCCAGCCCGGCCTGCGCCGCCAGCGGCTGCCCGCACGCGACCATCCCGTGTTGCGCCCACACCGGTGGCCGGTTCATCGACCATCCCCGCTTCGCGGAGTGGAGTCCACCGGCTGACGGCTCACAAGCGTCGACATGAGCTGACAATACCCCACCGCCGCGCTCGCCTCCACCGATGCGAGGTAACTTGCGTCCAAGACTCACCCATTCGCTCTCCGCTATGCTGCCTATACAAAGGCGTTGAGGACACCAAATGACCGACTTTGGCGTTATTCCCGCACTGCGCGTGGGCGACATGGCGAACGAGTTAGCCTTCTACCGGGACACGCTCGGGTTCAACCTCGAGCGTGGCGGCCCGGACGAGGAGCACTGTTCACTCAGCTTCGGTGCCGCGCGGCTCATGCTCGAAGTCGCCGCCAACTTGTATACGCCTCACTACAACGAAGCCATCCGCGAACGGCTGGGGGCTCGCTCCGCCACGGCCCTCTACATCCAGGCAGACGACCTCGAAGGCCTTCAACGCCGCTTACTTGAAGTTGGCGCCCCGATCGTCGATCCCCTCGCCGATCGTGCGTGGGGCCAGGCCGAATTCACGATTGAGGACCCGGAGGGCAACTGGCTCACGTTCTGGCGCGCACTCGACCCCGCGCACCAGCACTGATGCCCTCTAATCAGAACCGCGCACGTAGGCGGCAGCCCAAGTAAGCGGACCGATCCCGTCCCCACCCACGCGGTGACCAGCGGCGACCACCCAATCAGAACCGCGCACGTCAGTAAGCGGACCGATGCTATCCGCACCACGTGCCCCGTCAGGAGACAGCCCTCCGCTCCAGGCGCAGCTTCGCCAACCACATCGTGCCGCCTAACGGTGACAGTCATGGAGTGCGCGGCAGAATGTGAGCAACATCTGTCCGCTTACTGACGTGCGCGGTTCTGACCAGGTGGTCGCTAACCACATGGTGCGGACCGATCCCGCCCCCACCCACGTGCCCCGTCAGGAGACAGCCCTGGGTGCCAGGCAGCAGCTCCGCCATCCACGTCGTCCGCTTACTGGTGACCGACGTAAAGTGCGCGGCAGAAT
>DATNET010000398.1:0-5897 GCA_035606745.1 Tepidiformaceae bacterium | reverse complement strand
CCGATTTCGAGGAAATCCAAGAGGGCGCGGACGTCTTCGGCGAAGGCGTCGATGGCGTAGTAGTCGTCGCTGTTCGGGGGACTGACATTCGCGTCAGATGCATGAGCAGAGGTGTCGAAGGGTGGGCAGCTGGTCTGGCCGTGACCGCGAAGGTCGGGGGCGATGACGCGGTAATTTTCAGCCAACGGGCGGATGAGCGGGGCCCACATGCGGAGGTCGTTGGCGGCGTCGTGGAGGAGGATGACGGGGGGAGCTTCGGGATCGCCGAAGTCTTCGAAGTTTATGACAAATTCGCCGGGGCGTTCGAGTTTCGGCATTGGCCAAGGGTACGGAGGGAACAGGGAACAGGGAACAGGGAACAGTCGGCCACTCCCCCCCGGCTTTATCGTCTGTCCCCTGGCGACGGCCGGGCGGCGTGCAGAGCAGGGTTAGCGCAAACGCTTGGGAGCAGTGGGGCGACGACGTATCGCACGCGAATGCGCCGCGGATTGGAGTGGGAAGGCTCCCACTGTTCCCTGTTCCCTGTTCCCTGTTTACGGGCCGCCGGCGCGGTTGAGGCTTTCGGCGGCGGCGAGCTGTGGCTCGCGGATGCGCGAGGCTTCGAGACGTTCCATCTGGAGCTGGACATTGAGCGGATAGCGGCCGGTGAAGCAGGCGTTGCAGAGGTCGTTGGCGGGCTGCCCGGTGGCCTCATTCATGCCTTCGAGGCTGAGGTAGCCGAGGCTATCGGCGCCGATGTGCTGGCGAATCTCTTCAACGGTGTAGTTGGCGGCGATGAGCTCGGAGGTGGTCGCCATATCCACGCCGAGGAAGCAGGGCGACATGATCGGCGGCGTGGTGATGCGCATATGGACTTCGGCGGCGCCGGCGCGGCGAATGAGCGCGACGACGCGGGGAGTCGTGGTCCCACGGACGATGCTGTCGTCGACGACGATTACGCGCTTGCCGCGGAGGACATCGCCGAGGGCGTTGAATTTGAGGCTGACGCCGGCTTCGCGAATGCGCTGGTCGGGCTGGATGAAGGTACGGCCGACGTAACGGTTCTTGACGAGGCCTTCGCGATAGGTAATGCCGGCCTGGCGGGCGTAGCCGATGGCGGCGGGAATGGCCGAATCCGGGACGCCGATGACGATATCGGCATCGACGGGATGTTCGCGGGCGAGGGCGGCGCCCATTTCTTCGCGCGCCTGGTAAACGAGCTTGCCACCGATGCGGCTGTCGGGGCGGGCGAAGTAGGTGTATTCGAAGGTGCAGGTGGCGCGGCGGCGGGCGGGGGCAACGGGGAAGAAGCTGGTGAGACCCTCAGCATCGATCTGGACGACTTCGCCGGGCATGAGCTCGCGTTCGAGGGAAAGGCCGAGGTGTTCGAGGGCGCAGGATTCGGAGGCGACGACCCAACCATTGGAGGGCGTCCCCGAGCTGCTCATGCGGCCGATGCAGAGGGGCCGGACGGCCATGGGGTCGCGCACGGCGAAGAGGGTGTCGCGGGTCATGACGACGAGGCTGTAGGCGCCTTCGATACGCCGCATGAGGTAATGGAAGCGGGCTTCCCAGCTGCCACCCGGGGCGCGAGCGAGGAGATGGGCGATGAGTTCGGAATCGGCGGTGGATTCGAATTGGACGCCCTGAGCCTCGAGGTCCTCGCGGAGAAGTTCGGCGTTCGTGAGGTTGCCGTTGTGCGCGAGGGCGATGGGGTCGCCGGTTTCGCGGTCGTGGACGACGATTGGCTGGGCGTTGCAGGCGAGGGAACCGCCAGCGGTGCTGTAGCGGGTATGGCCGATGGCGATGTGCCCACGGAGGTAGGCGAGGTCTTCTTCATCGAAAACCTGGGAAACGAGGCCCATGCCGGTGCGGAGGTTGAATTCGATGCCGTTGCTGGTAGCGATGCCAGCACTTTCCTGACCGCGATGTTGAAGGGCATAGAGCCCGTAGAAGGTGAGGCGAGCTACGTCGTCTCCGGGGCTGTAAACGCCAAATACGCCACAGGCTTCGTGCGGGCTATCGTCTTCAGGGATCACTATTGGCTGGTCGCCCTCCCACAAGGAGACGTTAACGGCTTGTTTAGTATAGGGGCCGGTAGTGGGCTGGGGCAAAGCGCGGGGAGGCGAGGCGGCTAGGTAACCGGCCCCTTTACCGTCGTGGGAGATGGTGGGGGTGCAAGAAAGCCGGTGCGCAGGATGAGCTGGCTCACGCCCCACCAGGCAAGAATGGCGCAGACTGCACCGATGGCGAGGCCGGCGAGCACGTCGCCCGGGTAGTGAATGCCAACGAAGACACGGGCGAGGCAGAGCAGGATGGCGCCTACGACGGCGAGCCATCCCCAGCGCGGCCAGGCGATGACGCCAACGGTGGCGGCGGCCCCGGCAACGAGGGCGTGGTCCGATGGGAAGGCGTTGTCGGCGCTATGGGGTATGAGCCGGACGGTGTCGGGGTGGGTGATGAACGGCCGGGCTTCGAACCAGAAGTGGCCGATGATGACGCCGATGAGGAGACTCGCGCCGATAGCGATGACAGCGGCGAGGGCGGCGCGCACGGCGAGCTGGCGGTCGACGAAGAGTTCGCGGAGGCCGAGGAGGAGGAGGATGCCGAGGACGATGTAGATGAGGTCGTTGGCGCAAAAGCGGCCGACGGAATCGAGCAGGTCCCAGCGGCCGGCAAAGCCATTGATGGCATCGAGAAGGGATTCGTTCACGGTGTTCTTCTCTCGGGCGTGCTGGTCATCAAGGTAACCGAGGATGGCGTTGGGATCTTGGGCCGCTGCGGCCGCCTTCGCCTTGCGGCGTCGGGCCGCTGCGGCGGCCTTCGCCTTGCGGCGTGGCGCGAGGGCGCGTTCGCCCTGCGGCGGGGCGCTGCGGCGGCCTTCGCGTTGCGGCGTAGGGGCCGCTGCGCCGGCCTTCGCCTTGCGGCGTGTGCGTGATTTGGAGAATGGCCAGGCGGCCCTGGGGAGGAGGCAGGTAAGATTGTGTGATGAACGCACACCCTCCTTCCTGGCAGCCACACGGCGGGCGCAAGCGCAACCTGTTTATGGCGGTGTTGTTGATGCGCTGCCCGCGATGTCGCGAGGGGGCGGTCTACCGGGGGCTGCTGTTGACGCGGCGGCGGTGCGCGGTGTGCGGGTTGGAGTTTGAACGGGAGAACGGCTACTTCACCGGGGCGATGTACATCAGCTATTTCCTCGGGATTGTGACGACAGCGCCCGTGTGGCTGACGATGCTGCTGACGGGCCAGTCGCTGGGGCTGATCATGGCCGTGACGGTCGCGCAGGTGATCGTGAGTGTGCCAATTTTCTACCACTATTCACGCGTGCTGTGGTTGCACTTCGACATGCTGACGAAGCCGGAAACGTTCGTGGTGAGCGAAGGGCGGCATCCAAGGATGCCGTAGGTTTTGCCTGTTCGGCGGCGCCGGCCCGGCCGTGCCCGGGCTGCGGGCCTCGATGGCGATGGGGACGACAACCGTATCGGTGAGGGTCGACGGCCAGTTGTGGATAGACGGTAGGCGATAGAGAGACGGTAGGGGCTGCTCAGGCAGAGGCTTCGGCGACGATCGCTGCCTCGGGGCGGATGGCGGGGCGGAAGCGGGGATGTTCCATGGCCACGAACGCCAGGGTTGCGACGATGCCGATGGCGGCCAGTGTGGGCCGGGCGCCGGCGAACTGGGCGCCAACGCCGAGGAGCAGAAGCGGGAGGACCACAACAGCATCGGTGAGGGTGGATTGGACGGCAAAGACGCGGGACTGTTGGCCGATCGGCGCCGTCTCCGTCAGCACGACGCGGGCGGCGACGACCGAGGCGCTCAGGGCGGTGCCGAGGATGAATGCCACGGGCAGGGCGACGATGTAGGTGGTGTTCAGGGCGACACTGAAGTGCACAAGTGGCGGGATCTGGCTGAATTCGAAGACCGCCGTGATGCCGTAATCGAGCGATGCCAGGGCGAAGACGCCGACAATCAGGCCGAGCAGGCAGAGCCGCATAATCGAACGTGCGCGCCTGGGGGTGAGCATTCCGCCGGTCCAGACGAGGCCAAAGAGTGCGCCCACGATGCCCGGGAGGATGAGAAAGGCGACGGCCTCGCGACCGATGCCGATGTCGTGGCGGACGTAGAGTGGAAGGGTAATGAGGATGCCCTGGGCGGCCATGGATTTGATAGCAAGCACGGTGACGGCGTCGCGGGCGAGGGCTTCGTGGCGGAAGAAGCGCGTGACGGCGCGGAAGCTGAAGGCATCGCGTGCGGGCTGGAGCTGTTCAGCAGCGATGTCCTGCAGGCGAAGCGAGAGGGCGGCCGTGAGGATGGTGAGGCCGAGGAAGCCGATGCCCGAGCCGACGAGGATGAGCCTCGCTCCGCCGAAGATGTAGAGCACGGGCGCAATCGCGAGCATGCCGATTCCCTGCCCGGCGTATTGAATGGCCACGATAATAGAGTGGGCGCGGCCGGTGCGTTCCTCTGGCCGGATGGTGCGTACGAGGGCCATTTCGGCCGGTGCGGAGATCTGGGAGACGGTGCCGTAGGCGAAGGCGATGAGCCAGGCGGAGTTCGGCGCGTGCAAGAAGAAGATGCCGAGTGCGACGACGCCAAAGCGAAGGGCAGAGCCGAGCATAAAGCCACGGGCCGGGCCGACGCGGTCGGCGATGGCGCCACCGGCGACGCCAAAGAAGGCGGCGGGGAGCAGCGTGGCGATGAAGAGGCTGCTGACATCGATAGCGGCGTGGGAACTCGTGCCCGCCATGACGAAGAGGGCGGCGAGGAGCATGTTCTGGGCTATCTGTGCAAGAAGCTTCGCGCTGAAGTAGAGCGACCGGGGGTTTCCAGCGGCACGGAGCGGTCGGGCCAGCACGATGAACGGTACCTCGATGTTGTTAACGGCGGAAAAGGAGCCCGGGCGCAGCCGACGGGATGGAGGCGACCGTGAGGCCGACTCCCTGGTAAAGCTTCTGACCCTGGAGCGACCGTTGGCGATGGCCGGCCAGGCGGGGCGACGGCGCCATTCGCACCCTACCATAGGTTCGACCGTGCGACCGGAAAGATGGAGCCGGCTTTACCGCCGCGAGGAAAGATAGGGAGAATGCTTAGTTGGCGCGGTGCGCTGGCCGGGTCACCAGGTCGTTTGAAGGGCAGTGAAAGCGCGCATGCGGGCGTCGCGGGTGACCAGTGGTGCGTTCAGTTCGATGGCCGTGGCGGCGATCAGGCGGTCGGCGGGGTCCTTGTGGAAATCGGGGCCGAGCTGGGAGGCGCGGACCGCGATTTGCGGCGTGAGGGGGGCGAGTTGGGTGGTCGCGTGATGGACGGCCTTTTGGAGAAACTCACCAACCGTCGCAGGCGTCAACGAGGGAATCCGGTTCTTCGCCACGAGGAGGGCAATCTCCCAGCACACGATGGCCGGGATGACGATCGCGTCGGCGTGCTCGATTGATGCGCGCGCTGAGGCGGAGAGTCGAGGTGACCCCGCTATCCACCAGAACCATGCGTGTGTGTCAACCACGATCACCGGTTGGCTTCCCAGTCATCTTCCAGTTCCCAATCCACATCGTCGACGGAGCCGAGCATGCGGCGGAGACTGGCCAAAACTTCTTCGTCTGTCTCGGGCCGTTCCGGGGGCACGATCCGGGCGACCGGGTGGCCACGCTTCGTGACGATAAGCTCTTCGCCGGTCCGTTCGACTTCGTCCAGGAGTTTGAGGCACTTTGCCTTGAACTCACCTGCGGGGATGGTGCGCGCGGGCTTGACGTCCATGGTCACATGATGTGGTCATCGGGAAGGCAGTGTCAACCGGCATTGCAGCCGCCCTCAATCATTAGCTTCCCAGTCGTCCTCGAAGTCAGATTCAATGTCTCCGACGGAGACCACGAGTCGACGCAAGTAGGCCCGAATCTCTTCATCTGTTTCGGGCCGTTCCGTGG
>DATNET010000394.1:0-4070 GCA_035606745.1 Tepidiformaceae bacterium | reverse complement strand
AAAGCCGCCCCGGAAGGCGGCTCACCAGATCTGCGGGACCGGCTCTAGCGGCGGGCGACGGCCCACGCGTCTTTGCTCCCGTATCGCTCCTGCTCGCCCTCGACGATGAACACGTCGTTTCCCGCCAGCCCCGTCTTCATACTCGCCATCCTCGCCCGCCCCGGCCGAACAACCGGCTTCGTGTGGCTCGGTGATCCGATGGTCGCAATCGCATTCCTCGCCGGCGAAGTCTTCGCGCACGGCGAGCCCGGCGATGGCGTTCTCGAACGGCCAGCCCTCCTGGCTCATGATGCGCACCTCCGCCTCGCCATCGCATCCCCGCAAGAGTCCGATCAGTTCGTTCACGGTCATGGTCTTCTCCTTCGTTCGGGGGCGTCTGCCCCGCGTCGGTCGACATCACTCACTCCGCTCGGAGACGAAGTCAACGGCGGCTTAGCCCCCGCGCTGATACCTTCACGAGGCAAGGGCGCGCACAACGTTCTCCTTGCGCCGGCCCGGGCCTGGTTGCCGCCAGCCCGGGCCTCCTCATCCCACCCGTTCGTTGGGGCCCGCGCGCAGTTCCACGGCCAGGCGCGCTTCCAGAGCGTCAAGCTGGTCCTGGATCTGCGGGGTCATCCAGTGCTGGCCGCTCGCAGGCCGCGCCGGCGATTCTGGCGCCTTCAGGTCGTCCCAACGCACCCAGCCGTGATAAAGGGCGATCCGTTCTTCGTCCCGGGGTACGCAATGCTTCCCAGAGAATCACTCTCTCAACTCGTTCGGCACGCTGGAAAGATTAGGCTGGGCTTCCGTGGACGACTCGCAACCCACCTCGCCCCCGCGCGTGACCGCCGAAGAAGGGATGACTGACGCCACTCTCTCCGAGCGCTGTGTCTGGTGCGCGGAGCCGCTGGAGCGCCCTTCGGACACCATTTGCCAGGAATGCATTCCGTGCGCACTCAGTGCAATTCGGGAACGGCTACGGGCCAATGGCTGTCCGTCCCCGGCGTCGCAATAAGAGACGAGGACAGCTTCGGATGACGCTCCGACCCACGAGTGTTTGGTCGGGTCACGTTCAACCGGACACAAGTGCGGTGCGGCCGGGGTCGAGCCGAAGCTCTAAAGGAGGGCGGTTTCCTGTCCAGGCGCCTCGTCGAGACCGAGCGCACGGCCCCTGGCAACGATTTTCGTGCGGCTGCATGCGTTGAGCTTCTCTGCGAGCGACTGAAGGTGGCTGCGAACGGTGTGTGTGGAGATGGTGAGCGTCTCGGCGATCTCCGTGTTCGATTGGCCCGCCGCGACGAGCCTCAGGACTTCGCGTTCGCGACAGGTGAGGCGTGGCACGTCGACCGTGGACGAGTGCCGCGAGTCCTGCCCTTGTGCCTTCTGGGCGGCGATGAACGCCTCCGCCAGCACGTGCACGAGATCCTCGGCTATGAAGACCGCTCCGCTCTCACCGAGGGTTTCAAGCGAGCGACCGAAGTCGCTCGCGGTCGAACGAAGCGTGAGCACCGCAGCGCACCCTTCGCTGAGCACCAGCGGCATCTCTGTCTGGATCACGCCTTCCGGAATGACGCAGAGCCACCGGCCTGTGTCCACGCGCGTCACGCGTATCGCACCGCAGTCATGGAGGACATGCGCCCGAGTCACTTCGAAATCGACCACATCGCACACCGCAGAGACGAGCGCCTGGACCATCTGCCCGAGTAATCCGTTCGGCGGCGAGATCGCGAGTGCGTCTACGCGTCCTCCGGTTGCCATCCTGGTCCTCCCTATACTGCCGCTGTGTGACGCAGATCGCTTCGGTGCCCGCCCCAGCATTGCGAAACCCCTCGGCGGGGGTCTGGGCGCACAGGCGTTGGCCTGTGACCAGAATAGTGCCAATGTCAACCTGACATCTTTCCTCGAGGACGTCAGCCCGAGGCATCAGCCTTCCGGACCGCCATTCTAACCCGAGCTTTGTTCGTCACCTTACGGCAACTCCAGGACAGCGAAACCTCGGGCATCCCCTAAGGGGAATACCCTCGCAAGACGCCGACGATCTTCACAGATGGTTCACGCCATCGACATCTCACCACGCCTTCAGACGTCCGGCGTCCCTCGGCGGAAAGGCCTCTAGACCATGCCAACCCTGGCGACCCTCATCAACATGACCATGATCCTCGCCCACCAGCTTGCCGCGTCGTCGCTCACGCTCGAGTGCAGCCCGCTGATCGCGGCGCGGCCGTTCTTCGCCCACCAGATTGGCGACGCCGCGGCCACCCTGCTGGCCCAGGTCGCGGATGTCCAGCTGCTCTCTCGCCAGGGCTACTTCTCGAAGCTCGAAGCGCTGGCCGTCCTGAGTAGCGCCCGAAAGTCAGGCACCGAACTGACCGCGCTACTCCGCTCGGCGAGCGTGCGCGGTTACGTCGCTGAGGAGGAGACGGCCCCGCTCATCGCGCTCGCCGACGAAACAGTGGCCTGTCTCCTCGCCGTAAAGATGGCGCTTCGCGAGACCGCTGTTCGGGGGCGGGCAGCATGACCCCGAAGGAAATTCGAACGGCGGTCATGGTGGTGATTCGCCACCTGTGGGCCGGCGCCCGCCGCGCAAAGCAGGTCGCCGATGGCCGATGGGAGGCCCTGGAGCGGCCGCTACCGGCGGAGCTTCGGGCGCATGCGGCTCGCGCGGCAAGTCGACGGACTGTAGTGACCTCGCACCACCGGAAGGACGGATAGCAACCATGCCAAACGACCACCGCGATCTCCTGGAACTGGTCAACGGACTGCCCCCACTGCCACTGGTGGCGACACGCGTAATGGTGCTCGCCCAGGACCCGCGCACCACCGCTGAGGAGCTTGCGCGTGTCGTCGCGACCGACCAGTCGCTCACCGCAAAGCTCATTCGCCTGAGCAACTCCGCGGCGTACGCCTTTGGCAAACCATGCGCTTCCGCACGCGACGCCGTCCAACTGCTCGGCTTCCTCGAGGTGCGCCAGATCGCGATCACGGCCTCGCTCATGAGCATCTTCGCCGGTTCCCCGGACGAGGACATCATGTTCGACAGCGACCTCTTCTGGGGCCATAGCCTGACGGTGGCCATCGCCGCCGAAGCACTCGCGCGGGCGACGCTGGCCGCCCTTCCGAGCGATGCCTTTACGGCGGGCATCCTCCACGACATCGGTCGGCTCGTCATCCGCCAGGCGATGCCCGAGGCGTTTCGGACGGTTGGCCATGTTGCGCTCGCGGAGGGCATCCCCTTTCACGAGGCGGAACAGCGCGTGACCGGGTACAGCCACGAACTCGTGGGCGAAGCACTCGCCCGGCGTTGGAGCTTCCCCGAGCCGCTCTGCCAGGCGATCGCCCATCACCACGACGTGGGCGGCGCGCCGGGCTCCCGCGGTCTGTGCGGGCTCGTCGCCCACGCCAATCAGCTCGTCAGCGACGAGGGGATTACTTCGGGCTATCAGGCCGAGCCGTCAACCAGCGACGTCGAGCCGACCAGTGCCGAGGCCGCTCGACTGGTGGGCGGCATGGCCACGATCCTCAGTCGTGCCTCCTGGTTTATGGATAAAACGCTCGGGCGGCGTGAGATGACGCCCGACCGCCTCGTGGGATAGGACAACCATCCCACTGACGCTCGATTGGCAAGGGGCGCACAACGTTCTCCTTGCACCGTCCCGGCACGGTTGCCGCCAGCCCGGGCCTTCTCAACCAACCTCGGCGTCGCTCCGGCGCAGCTCATCCACCAGGCGGGCCTCCAGCGCGTCAAGCTGGTCCTGGATTTGCGTGGTCATCCAGCGTTGCGTTGCGGGCGGCTGCGCCGGCAATTCTGGCGCTCTCAGGTCATCCCAGCGCACCCAGCCGCGGTAGAGGGCGATGCGCTGCTCGTCTCGTTCCGGCAGCGGCAAGCGTTCACCCCGGCGGCACAGTGCTTCGTACAGTTCCAGTACCTTCGCCTCGATCAGGTCCAGGGGTGTCGCCAGCATGTGGTGCACCATCGGTTCGCCGAAGAGGTCGCCAAGTTCCGCCAGGACCGCGCGCAGGGCCAGCAGGTCGCGCCAGCGCAAATCCAGCGTCCTTCGCAGCTCGAACGCCAGGTGGTCGCGTAGCGTTTT
>DATNET010000383.1:0-2282 GCA_035606745.1 Tepidiformaceae bacterium | reverse complement strand
ACAGCCCACATGGGGCCTGCCCGACGTGCACGGGCCTCGGCGTCGAAATGCAGATCGACCCATCGCTCGTGATGCCAGACCGTTCGAAGTCGCTCAGCGGCGGTGCTGTGGAACCGTGGTCAAAATCGCCCTCGGTGGCCGGCTGGTACATGCGCCAGCTCGAAGCGGTGGCACAGCACATGGGCTTCAGCGTGGACCAACCGGTGCGCGAGCTCTCCGAAGAGCAGGTCCACGCTGTCATGTATGGCACCGGCGACCGCGTGCTCAAGCTCCGTTTCACCAACCAGTACGGGCGCACGCAGACGTACGACACGAAGTTCGAAGGCGTCGTCACCAACCTCGCCCGCCGCTACAAAGAGACCGACTCAGAGTACATCCGCACCGAAATCGAAAAGTACATGGGCGCCATCCCCTGTCCCACCTGCAAAGGCCGCAGGCTTCGGCCCGAGGCGCTCGGCGTGAAAATCGACGGCCGCTCGATCGTGGATGTGACGACACTGGGGATTGCGGCGGCGAAGGCCTGGGGCGACCGCCTGGCCGGCCCCGAGACTCCCCTCAATGCGCGCGAACAGACGATCGCCTACCAGATCCTCAAAGAGATTCGTTCGCGCCTCGAATTCCTCCAGGACGTCGGGCTCGATTACCTCACGCTGGACCGCGTTTCCGGGACGCTGTCCGGCGGCGAATCGCAGCGCATCCGCCTGGCTACGCAGATCGGTTCGGCGCTCATGGGCGTGCTGTACATCTGCGACGAGCCGTCCATCGGCCTCCACCCCATCGACAGCGATCGGCTCATCAAGACGCTCGAAAAGCTGCGCGACCTGGGCAACACCGTCCTTATCGTCGAACACGACGAAGCGATGATGCGCGCCGCCGACTGGATCATCGATATGGGCCCGGGCGCCGGCATCCACGGCGGCTATGTCGTCGCCGAAGGCGACATGGACGCGATCAAGGCGAGCGATGAGAGCATCACCGGCGCCTACCTTTCCGGCCGCCGCGAGATCCCGGTGCCGAAGGAACGGCGGGTGGGCAACGGCAAAGTCCTGCGTGTGCGTGGTGCGCGCGAGAACAACCTCCAAAATCTCGACGTCGAGTTCCCGCTGGGCAAATTCGTCGCCGTCACCGGCGTTTCCGGCTCCGGCAAATCCTCTCTCGTGACCGACATCCTCGTGCGGCGCGCGCTCCAGGTCCTCCACAACTCCCGCCAGCGGCCCGGCCTCCACGACTCCATCGACGGCATCGAGAACATCGACAAGGTCGTAGACATCGACCAATCCCCCATCGGGCGCACACCGCGTTCCAACCCGGCAACCTACACAGGCGCGTTCACCCTCATCCGCGACCTCTTTGCCTCGGTCCCCGAAGCGAAGGCGCGGGGGTACAAAGCCGGGCGATTCAGCTTCAACGTCAAGGGCGGGCGCTGCGAAGAATGCTCCGGCGATGGCTACAAGGTCGTCGAAATGCAGTTCCTCCCGGATGTGACTGTCCCCTGCGAGGTCTGTCACGGCAAGCGCTACAACCGCGAAGCGCTCGAAATCCTCTTCCGCGGCAAGAACATCGCCGAAGTCCTCGACATGACGGTCACGGAAGCGTGTGAGTTCTTCGAACGCTTCCCCCGCGTCAAGCGCATCGTCGAGACGCTGGAGGCGACCGGGCTCGGCTACATGCACATCGGCCAGCCCGCGACCACGCTCTCAGGCGGCGAAGCGCAGCGCATCAAGCTCGCCAGCGAACTCTCGCGCCGGTCTACCGGGCGGACGCTCTACGTGCTCGACGAACCGACCACCGGCCTGAGCTTTCAGGACGTCTCCCACCTGCTAAACGTGCTCCAACGCCTCGCGGACGCCGGAAACACCGTCCTCGTCATCGAACACCACCTCGATGTCATTAAGTCAGCGGACTGGCTGATTGACCTCGGTCCACTCGGCGGCGACCGAGGCGGCGAGCTTATCGCGACCGGCACCCCCGAGGAAGTGGCGCAGGACCCGGCCAGCTACACCGGCCAATACCTCCGGCCAATTCTGGAAGCGGCCGGGACGATCCAGCCGCTTGCTGCGCCCGAGGCGGTCGTGCCGCGGATGGCACGGCGAAACGGCAAGACTCCGGAACTCACGGTGCCCGATGCCGCCGCCGATCGCGCAGCCGCATCGATCGGCGCCCGTATCGGCCGCGAGTCGACACCGCAGGGCCCGCGCCCGCAAACGAAAGCGGCGGCGAAACGCGAACGCCAGGCCGCCCACCCGAGAAAAGAGACCGCAAGCGAACGCGGCCTGCGCGAG
>DATNET010000313.1:0-7683 GCA_035606745.1 Tepidiformaceae bacterium | reverse complement strand
TCGACCGCCCATTCGGCGAGTTCCGGATGGAGCAGGTGTGTCTCGTTCCGGGTGAGCTGCCGCACATGGCCCGGCGCTGCTGCCAGCTCTTCGGGAAAGGTGAACGCCGGGCCGCGGTGGATTTCGGTCGTGCTTGTGTGGCGGCGTAGCGCGTGGAGCAGCGGAAAGAGTTGCCGGGGCGCGCTTTCGAAGTCGTGGGCGATGGGTTCAGCGGCGGCCAGCGTGCGCAACTCCGCGGCCACTTTCGCCGGCAAATCCTGGTGCAGGAGCACGACGTTGCCGGCATGCGTGCGGCCCATGAAGAACGGTGACACCGGCCTTGGGATCGGCGGCTCCGCGCCCGTGTTCGGGCGAACGATGCGCCCGAACGCATCGAGTTCGTAAAGGGTCCGGACCTGCAATTCCATGAGCGCAAGCGGCGAGAGCTGTGTCATAATCTCCCCTCGTCATGCTTGGCATCAGCAGACGCTGGCTGGCGGGTCTGAAACGCACAAGGAGGAACGCGATGTTGGACGTCATTGTAGTGGGAGCGCGATGTGCCGGGGCGCCGCTGGCAATGTTGCTGGCGCAGAAGGGGTACGACGTCCTCGCCGTGGACCGGGCGACCTTTCCCAGCGACACGCTTTCGACGCACCTGATAGTCAACGACGGCGTAGCCCGGCTCATGGAGTGGGGGCTATTCGAGAAGGTCCGCGCGAGCGGCTGCCCGTATCCGCTGATGCCGAAAATGACGCTTGGTGGCACCGAGATGCCGTCGCAGAATGTGCCAGGGGCGGTCGGGGCGATCTGCCCAAGGCGGCAAGTCCTGGACGCTATCCTCGTCGATGCTGCGCGTGAGGCGGGTGCGGAGGTGCGAGAGGGGTTCTTCCTTGAAGGTCTCGTGGAAGAGGATGGCGCGGTTGTTGGCATCCGCGGCCGAAGCCATGACGGTAGCACCGTCGAGGAGCGTGCACGCATCGTTGTCGGTGCGGATGGACGCCATTCTCCCGTAGCCAAAGCGGTGGGCGCGGCCGAGTACAACACTGTCCCGGGTCACACCTGCGGCTACTATGGCTACTACCGCGGCGTCGAGACGAGCGGTGCAGAGGTGTACGTGGGCGGCGGACAGGCCGTTTTCCTCTTCTCCACGAACGATGGGCTGACTCTGTTGGCGATGGAGCGGCCCGCCAGCGAATTCACCACCATCCGTGCAGGCATCGAGGCGGCGATGCGCGATGGCTGGTCGAGGGTGCCCGGCCTCCTCGAACGCGTGATGGCAGGCGAGATGGTCGAAAAGTTCAAAGGCACCAAGGACATCAGTGGCTTTTACCGGAAACCCTACGGCCCCGGTTGGGCGTTGGCGGGTGACGCCGGTTACTACCGCGACCCGGTGTTCGGCCAGGGCATCAACGATGCCTTCCGCGATGCCGACATGCTTTCAGAGGCGATCGACGCGGGCTTTTCCGGGCGGCGACCGCTCGAAGAGGCGATGGCCGCGTTCGAACAGGGACGCAACGCCGCGACGAGCGTGATGTACCAGGTCACCAACCTGATCTGCGCGACGCTCGAGCCCCCACCCCAGCTCATTGCGATGATGGCCGCGGGGCAGGGCGCCGGGGCGCCAGCGTAACGAGAGACGTCTCTCGTCACGGCAACCGCAGTTGCCCTCAGTGCTCCTTTTCGAGATCGCCCGGGTGGAGGGCGTCGTGGGAGCCGAGTTCGGCGCCGAGCTTGCGCAGTTCGAGGCTAAAGCGCGTCGTGCGTTCGGCAACGCCCGCCATATACGTGCGGCCGTCGCCGACTTTGACCCAGAGCCTGCGCCGCGGCACGTAGAACGTGATCGCGAGGCCGACGATCGCCATGCCGACTGCTATCCAGATGAACGTGCTGCCCGGGTCGCGCTTCACGCTGATGCCGCCCGCGTTGACCTGCCCTTCGAACGTGTAGTGGTAGCCATTCTGCGGCGACACCGTGTTGCCCTGCGTCAGTGCGATGTTTCCGAGGTCGATGCCGGCGACGTAAAGGTATGGGTTCTGGCTTGAATCGATGGGCATCTGGAAGGTGGCCGAACCGTCGTCGCTGATCGAGCCCGGCATGTTGTCGACTTTGACCGCGGGGATACTCGTCGCGGCGCTGTATTCGATCCGGTAGTCACCATCCTGGACCGATTCGCCGGGCTGCAGGAATCGCGGCGAAAGCGTCGCGCCCTGGATAGAGACGAGCAGCTTTCCGTTATCGACGCGCCAGGACAAGCCTTCGGTGACAAGATTCGCGGCCGCTGTTGCCTGGTCAGTCACGGTGGCAGCAACGCCCGGAGCCCTGGGGAAGACCAGGAGGGCCGTCGCGACTGGCCGGGATGTCGTGCCGACGAGCGTGCCAGAGGAGGCCTCCTTGGGGGTCAGCGCTGTGTCATCGGCCGGGGCGTCGGGAGCGACCGCCAGCGGCGCCGCGCTTCCACTTCCAGGGGCAGTGCCAGGGTCGAACGTCGCCCCGCCCGTGTCGGTGCCCATCTGGGGCAGGTCCTGGTTGAACAGCACGTTGCCGTGGCTGTCGGTCACCTTGATGACCGGCACAGCGACGGACTGGCTGTCGAAATCCACCACATCGTCGTAGACGACCTGGCCGTCGGGCGCGGTCACATGCAGACGAGCAACGTCATCGAAGAACGCCGCCTGGTGGATCTTGTAGCCGAACGCGCGACACGGTGTATTGACGGACGCCGAACAGGTGATCGTCTGGTCGCCGCGCCGCACCTGCACGATGCTGTGGAAGTCGACGATGTTGCCGTTGGCATCTTTGCCACGGACGGCCTGCACCATCTTCACGAAGATCTGGTTCGGCCCCGCCTGGTCAAAGACGGCGAACGGCGGTGTCCCTTCGGCGAGCACAAAGGTGCGGTCGAACCCCGCAACGACCGTTAGGAGCGCTCCCACGAGCAACATGAGCAGCGCCAGGTGGCTGAGGAACGTCCCATACTGGCTCCATGAAAAGCGTTCGGCGAAGAAGTAGACCGTGCCATCGTCCGCCACCTTCGTACGTTCGACGTGATAGCGGCGGTGCTTGAGGATCGCCTCGACGGCGTCGGCGCCACCTTCGTGGGTGAAGTTGGCGCTGTGGTGCGCGCGCATGAAATAGCCGTCGCCGACGATCTTCGTGGGCTTTTGCACGCTCCGCACGGTGGGCATGAAACGCGACACGGTGCACACCGTCACGGCGACGATGAGCACGAGCCAGAGGGCGTTGAACCAGACAGAATGGAAGATGTCGAAGAGCTGCAGGCGGTCCATCGGGCCGGCGAACACGCCAAATTGCGCTTCGCGTAGCTGCATCCATGCGGAACGGGCCGCGGCGTTGGTGCGCATCGGTCCCGGGAGCTGCGGCAGCACCACGCCGAGCAGACAGGCAGACGCAGCCGTGCCGACCAGGACGAGTGCGAACTTCACATTGGTGAGCAGCTGCCATACGAACTTGAAGGGGTCCAGCCCGCCGGCAGCGAAGTTGGCGGCCGCAGGGCGCGTCTCAGCAGCCATGGCGCGGTCCCGAGTGGCGAGGGCTGAGGACTGAGGACTGAGTAGGCGCTCCGGCTCCGGAGTGCTGAGGAACTAAGAACTGAGACCGCGCGCTCACGAGAGGTACTCCGTGAGGATCTGCTGGAGGTCCGACGGTTGAAGTGCGCCGAGGTAGGTCTTCTGAATGACGCCGTGCGGGTCGACGAGGAAGCTTTCAGGGAGGCCGTGCCCGACTCGATAGGCCTGCGAAACGTCCCCCGAGCGGTCGAGGACCACGGGGTAGCTCACGCCGAACTGTTGGACGAATGCGGCCGCATCGTCGGGGGTTTCCTGCTGGTTCACGCCGACAACGACGAACGGCTTGTCTTTGTACTGGTTGAAGAACGCCTGCAGTTCAGGGGTTTCGCCGCGGCAGGGGCCGCACCAGCTCGCCCAGAAGTTGACGAGCACATACTTTCCCCGGAAATCATCGAGCGCCTGGGCGCCGCCATCCACGCCAGCGAGCTTGAAGTCGGGGGCCGCGCGGCCCTCTTCGGCGGCGGGCGCCTTGCCGGTCGGGTTGAGGGCGGCAGGCAGTTGGACCACACCGAGGCCCTTCTCGGAGACGCCAGATGCGCCCGTGCTGGAGCGGAATTCGAAGAACCAGATGGTGATGCCAACCGCGAGGACGATGAGCATCGCCGCGCCCAACGTAGAAACGGGGCCGGAGTATTCGCGCCGGCGCTGTGGGCGTTCGTCGGGGAGTTCGGGGTTCGTCATGCTGTTAGCAGGGTGCCCGGAAATTTGCGCCCGGGGCTTCGAGTACCGTACCACTCAGGGCGGTATGAGGGGTAAGGATGGTGCCTCGCGGGGAGTCCAGTCGCACATGTGGTTCAGCGTCGCCTGCCTTAGTACGGCGACCGCGAGGCCGCAGCCGGAGGGAGCCGAGCGCAAGCAGGTGATCACTCCGGGACGGCAATACACTGCCGGGATGCAGAACGCCGTTAGCATACTTTCTTACGTTTCGATGCTTCGCCGTGGTGATGCTCGCGGTTCGTTTCCTTTGGGTCACGGTCCGGAGCGACTCCAAACGAGCCCAAGCGCGGCCAGCTTCAGGGCTAACACCCGTTCAACGCGTGGCTGCCGCAGGCGCGTGAAGCCCGATACCGAAGCTTGAGCGTCGAAGCTTGCTTGCGCTCGGCTCCCTCCGGCTGCGGCCTCGCGGTCGCCGTACTGATGCGGCGGTACCGGCTCCGCTTACGCCATGGCCGCCACCGCCGCGACCACCGCGGCCGCGACCTCGTCCATCGGCAGGGTGGCATCGACCTTGACCCATGAGCCCGGTGGTGCTGCGGCCATGAGGGCGTGGTAGCCCGCCCGTACTTTCTGGTGGAATGCCAGCGTTTCGAGCCCGGTGCGGATCGCCTCGGTCTCGCCCAGCTTTCGCCGCAGGCCCACCTGGGGGTCGATATCGAGCAGGATCGTCAGGGTGGGCTCGAGGCCGAGCGTGGCGGCGTTGTTGGCGGTGTGCAACGTGCCGAGATCCAGCCCGCGGCCATACCCCTGGTAAGCAAACGTGCTCGCGGAGAAGCGGTCGCAGATGACGGTCTCCCCGCGGTCCAGCGCCGGGCGGATAACCTCCGCGACGAGTTGCGCGCGCGCCGCGAGAAACGCAAACGCCTCCGCCCATGGCGTCAATGGCTCGTGAAGGAGCTTGCGGACGAGCTCCCCGGCGGGCGTGCCGCCCGGCTCACGCGTGAGCAACACTTCCTGTCCATCCGAGCGGAGCGCATCGGCAAGAGCCGCGGCCGCGGTGCTTTTCCCCGAACCCTCGCCGCCTTCGAGCACGATGAACGCGGGCGTCATGAGTTATTGGCAGCGAAAACTAGGCTGGCCGAGCAATCCAAAATCCAAAATCCAAAATCCAAAATGCCCGTCACTCTCGCCCCAGCGGAAGGATCCTCACGCGCCGTTGCGGCTCCTTGCCGGAGCTCTTGGAATCGAGGTTGTAGCGCGTGGCGATCTGGTGTTGGACGCGCCGGACGTAACTGTTGGCAGGCGGCAGCTCGATCGGGCGGCCCTGCTCCATGACGCGCGCAATCGCGTCCTCCGTCTCGCGAAAGACCTCGACCATCGGGTCGCGACGCGGACCGTTGCGCACACCATTGGAATCCGGCCGGAACTGCAGCAGCACCTGTTCGAGCTGATACGCGGTGTTCGATTTGACGACGTAGATCGGGACGGAGCGCTCTTCCGCTTCACGCAGGGCCGGAGGCTTGCGGCGATAGTAGGTGCGCATCGTCACCACAACGTCGGCCTCGCGCACGTCGTTGACCACGTCCACGCCGATGCCCGTGGCGCGCATCGCCTGTTCGAGCCGCTGCTTCGAAATGCCGAAGGGGAAGAGCTTGATGGCTGGCCCTTCGCTAGTGGCGGCGGCCGCGGCGCGCACGAAAGGGGTTGCGGCTGCGCGCTCCTCTCGAGGGTCGCCGGGGTAATCTCCCCGGGGCCGCTCATCACGGATATGGCCACCGCCACGGCGGCGCTGGCCCAGCTCCCAGGGCGCGCCCACATGGTGGCCTTCGGCGACCAGCGAGGTGGGCCGCTGATCGCGCTCTTCGTCTTCCACGATCTCGATGCGCCCGCTCGCGGAAAGCTGCCGCACTTCCGGATGGGCGCCGTAACCACGGAGCATCGCATCAACGGTCTCGGCGACGTTGGCGTGCAGCGCCACCTTCTGCCAGCTCACGATTTCGACCACGACATCGAACGTCGGCGGCGCTTTGCGTTCGAGGATGGATTTCTGCGTGCCCCGGCGGCGAGCTTCGTCGTCGCCAAGGGTGACGGATTGAATGCCGCCGATGAGGTCGGCGAGCGTGGGGTTCAGCATCAGGTTTTCGAGCTCGGTGCCGTGAGCGGTGCCGACGAGCTGCACGCCGCGTTCGTTGATCGTGCGCGCGGCCGCTGCCTCGAGTTCTGTGCCAATCTCGTCGATGACGATGACTTCCGGCATGTGGTTTTCGACCGCTTCAATCATCACCGCGTGTTGGGCGGAGGGCGTAGCCACCTGCATCCGCCGGGCCGCGCCAATGGCCGGGTGCGGAATATCGCCGTCGCCACCGATTTCGTTGGACGTGTCGACGATGACGACGCGCTTATTCGCATCGTCGGCGAGCACGCGCGCGACCTCGCGCAACATCGTGGTCTTCCCAACGCCCGGACGGCCGAGCAGAAGGATGCTCTTGCCGCCGAGGACGAGGTCCTCGATCACACGAATTGTGCCGTAGACGGCTCGGCCCACGCGGCAGGTAAGGCCAACGATTTTGCCCCGCCGGTTGCGAATGCAGGAGATGCGATGGAGCGTGCGTTCGATGCCGGCGCGGTTGTCATCGCCAAAGTCACCGATGTGTTGGATAACATAATCGATATCTGTCTCGGTCACTTCCTCGCGGCTCAGGACCACTTCGTGGCCGGGATAGCGAGCCTCGGGAAGGCGGCCGAGGTCCATCACGACTTCGAGCAAGGAGATGCGCCGGGCGTCGCTACGCAACGCTTCGCCAATACGCGGTGGGAGCGCGTCGATGAGCGCTTCGAGGTCGTCGGTGACGATTTGCTGTGCGGGTAGCGCTGGTAACGGCGCTGCTAGCGGGTCGGAAAGCAGGTCTGCTTCGGGTTGTTGTGACACGGTGTTATTGCAGCAGCGGCAGGGAATCCGCCGGGACTGCGACCGCCTCCTTTAGCGAATTCCTCACGGCGAGGTGCCGGGCGCACATCAATCGGACTCCAAGTGCAGTGTAGCCGCGGGCGATGGCGTTGTGTTCGATGTCCCCCTGGTGTTCCGCGACGACGAAGGCGAGGTTGCGCCCGGCGTGCGTTTCGACGAGGTCGAGCGCGGCATCGACGATGCCTTCGCCTGTCGAATCGACCATCGCCGCCGCTTCGCGCTCACCGACGCCGACCCACGCAGCCAGCGTTGGGCCCCCGCTCATCGCGCGTTCAAGGACGTACTCCCGGGTGCAATCGAACGAATCAAGGACCGCCCGCCAGTCCTGCTGCGTGGGCGCTTCGTGGCGCCGGACGTTTTCCGGTACCGCCCGGCAGTAGAGCCGGAAGATGCCGTGGCGGTCGTGCCGCGTTGCCGAACGGAACGGCGTGTCGGCCGGTTTTGGCGAGGGTGGGATGGCATAAAGCCGCTCGATGCGATAGGCGAAGAAGC
>DATNET010000307.1:0-3114 GCA_035606745.1 Tepidiformaceae bacterium | reverse complement strand
CGTTTGCGCGATACCCTCTTTCCCCGGCGCCTGTAGCTCAGTGGACAGAGCGGCGGCCTTCTAAGCCGCGGGTCGGAGGTTCGAATCCTCCCAGGCGCATCGCCGCGGGAAGTCCGCCGCGGCTTCGCCGCGCCATGATGACTTCCCGCGGCTTCTCCTTCTGTCGGCGTTGCCGTTGCGGCGAACGCCGGCAAAGCCGGCATTCGCGGCGATTAGGTCACAGGCGACCCCGCTATCCTGAGTTGAGCACGGTGGCTGTAGCTCAGTTGGTAGAGCCCCTGGTTGTGGTCCAGGTGGTCGTGGGTTCGAGTCCCATCAGCCACCCTCGCGGCGATTGTTGCGTACCTCCCTCGGAGGCTTGCCCGTTCCGTGGGCGTGAGCTCCGAGGGCTTTCTTTTGCGTTTCTTCCTGGGTTTGATTGGGAGTCTGGCGGCCGTGGCATTGATAGTCGGCTGCGCCGTTCACCAGCGGAGCACGGAGGGGCGCGTTCTTGGCGCCGGCGTGGAAGATGGGGCGTGGGCTTCGCCCGCGGAGGTTGCCTGGCTCGGCAAGCTCGGCGCTTGGGACACTCGGTTGCTGCGCGGGCTCCAGACGGCGGCGCGCGTCGAGAGCACACCCGCGCTGGCCGACAAGCTGATGCACCGTGACGGCAGGACGATGGTCCTTCACGCACGCGCGCTCGAGCCCGCCGGCTCGTGCCACTCGGATCTGACGACGAGGGTTGGCTCTGCGCCGACGGTTCGTCTTCAACGTGCATACGACACCCTCCGCGCCGCGTGTGCGCACCTGCAGCGATTCCACAACGCGATTACGTTCGCCGTCTCTCACCGGCACGCTTCGAAGTTCGACGAAGCCCGGCAGCAGGCGAAGCGGGCGGCGGCCGTGTTGCTGCAGGCGGATCAGATGCTTCCGCCCGGCGAGGTTCGCGCGTTGCCGGTGATCGCCGGCAAAGCAGAACAGAGTCGGATCGAGCCGCGCTTCGGCCGGATCGCGAGCCGGCTGGCTGGCAAGCCGATCGAGGTCCGATGTTGGTCGACTGGCGACTGGGCTCGACTGATGCGCGAGGAGGGGAGCTACACCAACGGGAAGCTCGGCGGCCCGGACACGCTCGGCTTTGCCGGCCTCGGCGGTAGCCGCGTGAATCTCGGGCCGACCGTGTGCGCCGGTCTCGTCGATCTGGCCTACGACCACGTCCGACCGGTGGACGATGCCGGGCAGCTGATGCTTGCGGCGGCGATCGTGACATTGAGCCACGAGCCGCAGCACAGTACGGGAATCGCCGAGGAGTTCGTTGCAGAGTGCAGCGCGATCCAGCTCGCGAACACGACCGCGATCAGGCTAGGCGCGAGCGCGGCGTATGCCGGACCGCTCGTCCGTACGTATTGGCGCCATTACGGCGAAGAGTTGCCCGCGTATCGGTCAGCCGACTGCCGCGAAGGCGGCAAGCTGGACCTGCGCCACGCCAACTCGATCTGGCCCTAGGCCGGTGCCGTCCTTTCGGTCGGCCTCATGAATGCGCCGAAGATCCAGAGGAGCGGGAAGAAGATCCCGAAGAAGAACATCCATCCGTGCCCGTTTCTGAGCGTCATCAGTCCGAGTGTGAACGCCACAACGAAATACAGGATGGCGCCCCCGATTCCAATTCCCCACCACATGATTCCTCCCAGTTAGTGCGCGGTTATCCGTCTGCACTTCTGAGTGTGGAGTGAGAAACGAGGTCTTGTCTCATCCCATTGAGATGATTCAGCTCGCGCGGAAATGCGTAGCCCTCGTTTCTCCTAGAGGCGGGTACCCTCCGCCGCATGGCCCCGTAGCTCAGCGGATAGAGCGACGGACTTCGAATCCGTGCGCGGAGGTTCGACTCCTCCCGGGGCCACCTCTTAGTAGAAGCCAAAAACGATGACCGTGCAGACATTTCCCTTTTGACTTGTGCAAGCCCGGTCTCCGCTCGAAACCGCTACACGGAGCATTGGTCTGGCCCGCACTGGCCCACACCTGGCCCACAGGGATAACTCGTCACGCGAACTCTGAGCGGATCGCCTCGGGCCCACCGCCGTCAGGGAGGTCGCGCAAGCGCTCGAGGATCTCCGCCGCGTCGCCGTACCAGTCGAAAGCCGGGCGTTTGACCGACCCGTGCGGCTCCGCGCGACCATTGCCGCCATCTCCAACTCCGATGGCATCAGTTGGCCCGACGTCAAGCGGACCGTATTCGCCTACCCGGACCGAAGCAAGCATCGGAGCGGCGGCCCTTAGCCGCCGCTCCTTTTCTTTAGCTCTCCAGACAGCTTGAGCCTCGACAAGCGTCCCCCCGTTCGCGACGAACGACACGCACGCGTCCTGCGACGCGAACGGATGCCCCGTCGAGGGGTGCCCTGGCTGGTCATCGTCCTGATGGCCGCTGGGGCGACGGTCGACTCGAGAGTCTAGAGCGACGCGCGGAAGCTCAAAGGTACGGTTCAGCCCCGGCGGTATTCGCGGCGCGCCTTGCGGCGTCGATGACGGCGAATCACGCCCCATCCGACCCACACAAACGCCCCGACCACCGCTGTGACGATGGTGTATAGCCAAACCGGCCAGGTGAAGCTCCAGAACAGGAAGTGGAGCCTGACATCCTGGGTGTTCTGGATCACGAAGACAAGAAGCAGCCCGAGTCCGGTGGCCGAGACGATCGCTCCACTACGGAGTTGACGCCCCTGGCTTTCTGCGGGACCGCCTGTGCCGCCACCAGGATTCTGTTGAACCATGAAAGCTCATCCTCTCAGACCGTCCGGCCTGAACCTGCTTCGGATCGACGCCCGGAAACTTCCGGGATTCTCTGCGGCAACGATCGAGTACGACCGCCATCGCTTTATTCGGCTTCGGCCACCGTGGGTAGTGGGGACCGAGGGACGTCCGCCGCGGCGCACATGCGGTTGCCCCGCGACGGACGAGCCCGTTCATCGCGACTCGTCCAAGTGAGAGGACCGGCGACGTTCCAAGGCGGATCCCAGCGCGAGGTCAAGGCGCGGAGACAATTATCGCAGATCGTGGCGAAGCTCACAAACCCGGGGCGGAGCTAGCTCAATCGACGGGAGCGGTGCGCCCGCAGCGGGGGCAGACCCATTCCGTCACCGG
>DATNET010000302.1:0-4146 GCA_035606745.1 Tepidiformaceae bacterium | reverse complement strand
GGGTGTGCCCGCTCGCGCGCTCCCTTGGGCAGGTGTGCCTTAGGCACAGGTGCCTTGGGCAGGTGTGCCTTGGGTTGCGGCCAGTCGCGGTACGGACTATTGGGTTGGCTGGCGGCTCGGGGCTGTGCTGGTGGGGGTTAAAGCGAACCGCCCTTCCAGTTGGGTGGAAGGGCGGCTGCTGTCAGGGACAACGCATACTCGGGGGGAGCGCTGCTGTCCGCCTATACCGCTGGATCGGGCGGACGGCCCGCGTAGGTGGCGTCCGACGGGTCGATCCACGCATTGGTGATGAGGTGTGTGGTGCTGAAGGGGGCGGTTTCCTGTGGATGGAAGTAGTTCCAGTACAGGGTGTCCACGATCTGCACGTGGGAGTACATGACGCCAGCGCCGTAGTTCTTGAGCAGGATGCGCTCGGCATCCTGGCAGTAGCCCTTGCGCTTGGTGGAGTCGAGTTCGAGGGCCAGCTTGGCGAGGATCGGGTCGAGGTCGTCGAGCTTGAGGCCGTATTGCTTCCAGTTGATCTGGTTGGATTCGAAGTTGCTGACGAGGAAGCTTGATGGCTCGGGGTCAGTCAGTTCGGTGATCCAGCCGTACCAGAAGTTGTTGTTGCCGTTGCCGTACTTGGCCTGCGAGACCTTCGTTGAGATGGTGGTGTAGTTTTCGACCTTCGGCTTGATCTGCGTTGTGCCCAGGTTCTGGTTGAGCATCGCGGAGAGGATCGAACTGCCGGAGTACACGCCTTCGAACAGGTCCGGCACGTCGAGCGTGACATCGCCGAGCTTGTCGCCGCCGGCTGCGGCCCAGAGGGCTTTTGCATCGGTGACTTCTTTGGCGCGGTCTTCGAGATAGCCCGGGTAGGTGGAGAGTTCCTTTTCGGTGATCCCGAACGCCTGCTGCGTCGGGGGTACGTTGCCGGAGATGGCGCCGCGGCCACCGTGGAACTGCTGGACCAACTGTCGGCGGTCATAGGCGCGCGTGATGGCACCAACGAGGCGGAGGTCGTTCCAGGGCGGGCCCTGGAAGGCGAAGGTGCCGGCCACCGGGTTAGCGGAGAAGCCCGGCGCATCGAAGATTTTGCCCTTGAGCCGGCTCTGGAGGTCGTTGAGCTGCGTCACGGTCGAAGGGCTAAAGCCGTCGACCTGCTTCTGTTCGAACGCGGCCTGCAAGGCTGCCTGGTCGGTGAAGAGTGGCACTTCCTGGCGGCCATCCAGCCACGTCTTGCCATAGTACTTATCGAACTTCTTGAAGCTCAGATGGCCGTCCGGGTTGAACAACGTCAGGATGTACGGGCCCGTGCCCATAATCTGGTCGGCGTTGAACTGGGCGTATTTGGCTTCGAATTCTTTGACGGCCTCGGGTGCCTGCACGACTTCGTAGGACTGGGCGAGCAGGTTGAGGAAGAGCGGCGCCGGCTGCGTGAACTTCACCGTCAGGGTGTTGGCGTCGGTCAGCGTCGTCGAATCGACGATCTGGTAGTCGCCGAAGCGGTAGAAGTTCGGGTCCTTGGTCACGCCGTCGAGCAGCAGACCGGCCTTGTTGCGGTCGATGTGGTACTTCATGTCGGCGGCGGTGCCGAGGCGGCCGTTCACGGGCGGCTTGTTCTGCCAGAAGTTGTTCGGACGGTTGTGCAGGACGAGCGTTGTCGGGTCGGGCTGTTCCCACTTTTCGGCGAACGCGCCCCCCAATTTGCCCTGCGCGAAGCTGTCCCACTGGATGATGCGCTGGTTCGTCATGCCGACGATGTCGGCGAACGGCGTAAAGCGGCTGCGGCTGGCGTCAAACGTGTCGTACGTCGCGTTCGCGGAGCTGCCGCGAACAACGCCGCCGGCCTTGGGCTGCGGCGTGGGCGTGCCTGCCGGCGAGCCGGATGCGGAGGCAGAGGCCTTGGGGCTGCCCGACGCAGTCGAGCCGGACGCCTTCGCGGTGGGTGTGCTTGAGCTGTTGTCGTCGCCGCAGCCGACGAGGCCGAGGCTCGCCGCGCCAACCCCGGCCAGCGCGGCTCCGCCGACAAAGCGGCGGCGAGTGAAGCCGCCGCTTTGCAGCCGCCTCACCCAGTAGTTGTCTTCCTTACTCATACAGTAGTTTCCCCCCTTGTTTTCGAACCCTGGCCGCCCGACCGCTGAACCCTACGGCGCTACATATGTAAGGTCAACATACCGTCCATTGACGACTAATAAGGTCGGCAACCGATAGATTAGCTCGATGCTAGCTATTCTGGACGACGGCACTCTTCAAGCCGGCTTTCCCGAGCCTGGCTGAATAGGCGTCGGCGGCGTCCAAAAGCGTGTAGCGATTCGTCACCACAGATTCAAGTTGGGGCAGCCGGGGGATCAAACGTGCCGATTGACTGTACAGGTGGAACGGTGCGTTTTGGGTGCCAAACAGGCGGATTTCGTCGTAGTGGATGCGGTTGAGGTCCAGGACATGGGTTGAGCCCGGCGGAAAGCCAGCGAAAAGATTGACCGCTCCGAGGCGCCGGGCAAGGTCAAGACCGAGCGGTACCGCGTCGGCAAATCCAACCGCAATCGCTACCGCCGGGAAGCCTTCGCCGTGCGTAAGTTCGAGGCCGACGGCCGGCGCATCCGCGGGAGCCACGGCTGCATCCGCGCCCAGTTGCAGGGCGATCGCGCGCCGCTCTGCCACCGGTTCGACGACGAGGATTGGGCCGGCGCCATACGCCCGGGCGGCGATGAGATGGAGCAGCCCCATTGGTCCGCCACCAACGATGGCAACTGGCCCGGCCGCGGTTACGCCGAGCGATTCGATCGAATTGAGGACGCAGGCGAACGGCTCCAGGAGTGCGCGCAGATAGCTCGGAATCGCTACGTCCATCGGCAGAAGGTGTCCCATCGCGACGAGTTCCGCCGGGATGCGGACGAACTCGGCGATGCCGCCATCGAGGTCGTAGCCGAGCGTGCGGCGGGACGGGCAGCGGTTGCGAAAGCCATCGCGGCAGAACGAGCACGCCCCGCAGCAGAGGATCGGGCAGACGGAGACGACATCGCCCACCGAGGCGTTCGCGCCGGTTCCAATCTCGGCGACCTCACCCGTCAATTCGTGCCCGGGGATGACGCCCGCTGCGGCCTTCTTTTCGCCGAGGAACACGCGCACATCGCTGTTGCAAAGGCCGGTCGCGTGGACACGGAGCACGACCTCGCCGGGCCCGGGGTGAGGGTCCGGCACATCGACCACGCCAACGCGGCCGGGTTCGAAAAATCGCAAAGCTTTCATGTCCAGTAGTAGGCACCGGCCGAGCGCGCGCTCGCAAGCCCTGCTAGGCTCGCTGCATCGCTTTCACGGAGAACACACATGACCACGATCGAACGGCCCGCAGCGCAAGTGCCCACCGCATCCGGCGTGCACGGCCAGAACCTCGAGTATCTCGACGCCCATCTCCAGCGGTACATCGACGCCGGCAAGATCGCGGGCGCTTCGACACTTATCTACCGCCACGGGGAGGTGGCCCACTTCAGCCCTCTCGGCCTCGCGGACCGCGAGCGCAACCGCCCAATGGCGAAGGACACCATCTTCCGCATCTATTCGATGTCGAAGCCGATGACCTCGATCGCGCTGATGCAGCTCTACGAGCGCGGCCTCGTGCAGATCGACGACCCGGTGCACAAGTACATCCCCGAATGGAAGGAGCTGCGGGTTTACCAGTCCGGCAACTATCCCAACTTCCTCACCACTCGGACCGAGCGTGCGATGACCGTCCGCGATCTGCTCTCGCACCAGTCGGGGCTGACGTACGGGTTCATGGAGCGCACGAATGTCGACGCGGCGTATCGCAAGCTCGGCGTCGGCGGCATCGAGGTTGGCGGCACGCTGCGCGGGATGGTCGAGAAGCTCGCCACGCTGCCGCTGGAATTCTCACCGGGCACGGCCTGGAACTATTCGGTCGCGACGGATGTCTGCGGCTATCTCGTCGAGACCATCTCCGGACAGCGCTTCGATGACTACTTGCAGGCGAACATCTTCGACCCGCTCGGCATGAAGGACACCGGCTTCTGGGTGCGGCCCGAACAGGCCGAGCGCTTCTCAGCCAACTATTCCACCTCGAGGGACGGGCTGAAGCTACTCGACGACCCGGGCACGAGCAGCTACCTGAAGCCGCCGACCTTCCTTTCCGGCGGTGGCGGCCTCGTC
>DATNET010000297.1:0-2399 GCA_035606745.1 Tepidiformaceae bacterium | reverse complement strand
CTTATAGTGTGAGCCATGCCCTTCCCCGCCCGCATCTCGCTCGACGCCATCCTCGCCACCGCCCGCCACCTCCTCGAAGCCACCGGGCCCGATGGCCTGACCATGCGCGCCCTCGCCCGCGAGTTGCGCGTCAGTGCTCCGTCCCTCTACTTCCACGTCGAAAGTCGCGAAGACCTCCTCACCCAGCTCGTCAGTCAGGGCCTCAAAGAGCTCGCCGCCGCCATGCGCGCAGCCGCCAACCGACCCGGCACGTTCCGCGCTCGCGTCGAAAATCTCGCCCACGCCTACATCGGCTTCGCTTCGGCCAATCCCCAGCTCTTCACGCTGATCTTCGGCCCCTGGCACGACGAACAAACCTACCCCCGCACCGCCGGAGACGAGGCCGCCGAACCCGTCCTCGCGCTTGCCGCCGAAGTTGCCGGCCCCGACCAGGCACTCCTGGTCTCCGAGGCGTTGTGGTCGCTGGTGCACGGCTACACCGTACTCCACCTCGCACACCAGTTCCGCGCCAACCCCGACCACGAGGCCGGCTTCCTCTTCGCCCTCGACGCCCTTGTCGCAGGCCTGGAGTCCGTCACCGCTCCCCCGCTCGCGGGCAACACACTATAGTGCTGCCGTGCTCACGATTCGCCTCGCAACCCCCGCCGACGCCACCGCACTCGCCCACCTCCGCTACAAATTCCGCGCCGCGCTCAACCCCGCCACCGAAGACGCGACCACCTTCGTTCCACGCTGTGCCGAGTGGATGGTCCCAAGACTCGTGCCCGTCGGCCCATGGCACTGTTGGGTGCTCGATGCCGGCGACCAAATCGCCGGGCAACTCTGGCTTCAACTCATTGAAAAGCTGCCGAACCCGGTCGCCGAATTCGAACTCCACGCCTACATCACCAACATCTACGTCCGCCCCGAAGCGCGCGGCTCCGGCGCCGGCGGCCGCCTCCTAAAAGAGGCGCTCGCCTTCTGCCGGGAACATCACGTCGATTCCGTCCTCCTCTGGCCAACACCCCGCAGCCGGCCGCTCTACGCCCGCCACGGCTTCGCCGTCCACGACGACGTCATGGAACTCCACTTGGCCTAGGACTCGAAAGTCGGCCGCTACGCCAACCGGCGTATGCGCACGAGGTTACGTTGCTTCCATGAATCGTGCTCCCCTTCTCCCGCAAGGTCGGGAGAAGGGGCAGGGGGATGAGGGCAGCACGTCCGCACCCATCGAACGCCCAGACCTTGACAGCCTGACACCGCAGGACCTCTCACCCACCATCCCGTTCAACGTACCGCTCCACCGCCTCCGCTAACTCCTCCGGCCGGCGCACGGCGCTGTACTCCGCCAGCTGCCGCAGGCTGCTGCGCAGCGCGATCAGCGTCCACGGGTCGATCCGGATACCGAACTCCTCCAGCACTTCAAGCACGCCCGGATGAGCATCGATGATCTCGCCCAGCGTCGTCTCACTCGTGACGCTGCTCATCCCGCCGCGAACACCGCTTCCTCCGGGATTTTGCCCCAGTCGGGCACCCACTCCGGCATCGCCAGGCCGAATTCGTGCAGCCGGTTGCCGACCTCCGCCGCGAACGCCTCGCGCACATCCTGGTTGTCGCGCACCTTCAGCCCTATCTCCCGGTAAAGCCGGTTCTTCGGCGCGTTGGCCCGCCCAAAAATATTCATCGTGCGCGGGAACCATTTGTCGATCGCCGCCTGCATCTTCGGCTTCGAATCTGGGTCCGCCGCCAGCCGCTTCACCCAGTTGTCGCCATGGGCAATATGGAACATCTCCTCCTTGAAGATCCCCTCCATCACCCGCGCCCACGGCCGATAGCTGCTCATCAACACGTCTTCGAGCTGATGCCCGGCCCCCCGGTCCATGCAAAAGTTGAACGCGATGAAGTCGTACCAGTCCCGGATTGGGTAGTAGAAGATGTTGACCCGCTTATCGCCCGCGGCCCGCGCCGTCCCCAGGTCGTCATCGCTCACCCGCAGTGTGAAATCGAAACTCTGGACCCGCTCATCCACATCGACCCCCAGGTGCTCCAGCAACTTGTAGCACACACGCGCATGGCGAAACTCGTCCTTCACCATCATCGCCACTGCCAGGTACTCCTCGATGCTCGGCGCCATCGTGATGCACGGCACGTAACCATGCGCACCCGCAAGCTCCGAATCCGCCTCCTGCAACAGCAAGTTGATGAGCGCCTCGCGGTACACGTCGTCCGGGATCTCCTCGACATCGCGGATCTCCCCGGCCGCGTACCGCGAAAGCTCCGAGCGCTGTCCCAGCCGCGCGATGCCGCCGCCACTGCCCGCTTCGGCCACCTCCTCGGCGAGCCGCGAAACCATCTTCGCGTCCTCGTCCTGTTCGAACAGTTGCTTCCCTTTGAGGGCGTCTCCGGCCATGAAACACCTC
>DATNET010000282.1:0-3143 GCA_035606745.1 Tepidiformaceae bacterium | reverse complement strand
CGGTGGGCGATTTCTGAGCAGAGCGCCGCGTCCGCGCTGGCCAATCGATCGCTGATGTGCCTATCGCCCGTGCGAGGCCCCATCGCGGTCCGTCGGCATTCGTACGAAAGAAGCGCCCGGGCATGGCGACGGTGCCAAAGCCCGGTACCTCCTGCTGTTGTAGATAGCCTCTGGCGCCGATCTGCGGGCTCTTTTCGAGCGCTTCGCCGACACTCCAGACCGCGCCAAATGGCTGATGGCGCCGTTGCGCTTCGTAGAAGAGCTCGTCGCCCCGGTAGGTTGCTACCCAGTCACGCAGCACCGACATGAGATATGGAAGGTTGCGGATCACCGAAACGACATCGGGGTAACGTGTGGAATCGGCAAGGTCTTGCGCCGCTCCATCCTCTTTGAGCCAGGGAAGCAGTACGTCCGCGAGCTTCATCGCCGCAGTGACCATCACGCCTTCGCCGTCGCTTGCGGGATAGACTTCGTAGGCCTTGCTCCAGTGGAGGCTTCCCTGGCGAGCGGCGACAGCCGACTTCCACGCGCCGCCGGGGAAGAACCATTGCATGAGTACCTGTTCCGTACACGAGACCAGCGCTTCGTGGGCAGACAGGTCGACATGCTGGCCGACCCCCGAGAGCCGGACGGCGCGATGGGCTGCCAGCGCGCAAACGGCTACGTAGAGGCCGACTGTGTGGTAGCTCTGGTTGCCATATCCGGTCAGTGGAGGAGTGCTCGCGTTGCCGGTTACGGAGGCAGAACCGCAGAGCGCGTTTGCGACGAGGTCGTTGGTGCGAAAGGTTGCATGCGGTCCGTCCAGGCCCATCGGCGTGACGGATACGCGGACGAGGGCCGGATTGACCGATTCGAGTTCAGCGGCCGAAAACGGCGGCTGGGCTGCCGCCCAATCTTCGATGAGGATATCGGTCCGAGAGATGAGGTCGAGAAACGCTTGTTTGCCGTTGGCTGAATCCAGTTCGAGCGTGAGCAATCGTTTTCCTGCGTTGTACCAGGCTGCCTGGATCGACGTCCCTGAAGCGCCAAAAAATGGCGGCTCGCGGTCGAGGGGGTCGCCAGAACCAGGTATGACCCGGATGACATCGGCGCCACCATCGGCAAGGAGTTTGCCGCCAAATGCGCCGTTCCAGCCCGCGCACTCGACGACACGGAGTCCGCTCAGTGGCGCTCCATCGCTCTTAATTGGTTGTGACATGCGGCGATATTACGCGGTGGCGATGGCTGCAGCGAACCTGTCGAGAAGGCCGCAAACCGGGGAAGAACGCGTAGGCGGCGTGCAAATTCCACGTAAATTCCCTCGCTAGTCACCATAACAATCCCGTAAAGGGTTGTCAGGGTGGAATCGAGCCTTTACGGTGCGCGGAGCCCTCAGGAACAACTGAAGCAGGTAACGCATGCCGATGTCCCAACACCGGCCGGCCCTGGCAGCCATCCTGGTCGCCTTTGTCGCCGTCCTTTCCCTCAGCGCCGTCACATTCGCGTCCGCTGATTCCTCATCTCCTATCACCAACCCCATTGCTGTAACTGCGCTCAAGTACGAAGGCACATACCAGGGCCAGTGCTGGGTGTTCATGAAGAAGGTGGTCTTCGAAGCCACCGGCCAAGAAATCGGGTTCGACTACCGGCAAGGCTATTTCGACGCCGGCGCAACGGAGGTTTCGGCCGCCGATGCCCAGCAGGGCGACATCATCCAGATCGCCAATGACGCCGATACTTCGCCCGACGCGAGCTACGATGGCCTCCACACCGCAATCATCCTCCGCAACAACGGCGATGGGACGTTTGATGTGGTGGACTCCAACCGGGACTTCGATGGCATTGTCCATGAACGTGACGGCTACGACCCCGGCGACCGAGCATCAGCGAACGGGCTAAGTTTCCACATCTACCGCATTAGCGGCACGCCGGCGCCGGCGCCGCAGGCCATTCCACCTGCGTCGTTCGCTGTCGGCGACCGTGCGGTGACCAACACTCCCGGTGATGTGCTCAACCTGCGCCCTACGCCCGACTTCACAGGGAAGCTCGGGACGCTTCCGGACCGCACGCTCGTGACCGTCCTTTCGGCGCCAATCGCCGAGGGCGGTTATCACTGGGTGCAGGTATCGACGCCTGTTGGGAACGGGTGGGTCGCATCCGAGTTCCTCTTGAAGCAATCGGTGCCGACGGCCGCGGCAGCACCGGCATCGCCGGCGGGAAGCGCCAAGGTCGGACCTGTTCGGACCTATCGATCGTTTACGCCCGGCCTCTCCGTGGGGGACTGAGCCGCACCGATCAGGAAGCGGCTTCAGATTCAATATGACGGCTCGTGGATGCTTCCACGTCTGACCGTTGGGCGACGCTGCCTTAGTCTGGGGGCAGCCAACGAAACCGGGTCCGACCCTGGTTCCGTTCGAAGACCAGGTGTTGCACGTGGCTGTCAATGACCGAGGAGCCGCTCGCGCGCGTACGGATCGCTCACCCGCTAGACCGCTTCGGCCGGGGCAAGCTGAAGCACTAAGACGCTGGGCCGGCGCCCTTCGCGAGGGATCGACCTCCGAGCTCGTTGTCGTGCCGGTTGGCTACGGTAAGACAGTGATCGGTGTGGGTTCATTCGATGTTTCGGCCACTGCGGGCTGCGCCGATACCTGCCTTTATCTCGCGCCAACTGATGTCCTCCGCACCCAGGTTTACAACGGTGTCGGACGAGCGTTGTCGTTGCTTGGGAGCACGCGCTCGGTCGGGAAGATTCTGGCAGAGAACGCTGCGCCGGAGCGGATGCGGCATCCGCGGGTGAACTTCATCGTCGCCAGCTACCAGCAGGTGGCGGCCGCACCGGCGATTTATCAGAAGCTTGGCCGAAATCGGAAGCTTCATGTGGTCTGTGACGAAGCTCACCACCTTGCGGAACGCGGGACCTGGGCCGCAGCTCTTTCGATGACCCCCGCGGTATCGACACTGTTCCTCTCGGCGACGCCCGTGCGACTCGATCGTGATGCGATCGCTGGTGCGCGTTATGTCGATTCTGACGAGGGCGGGCCGGTGATCGACCCGCTTCTCCAGGTCTCGATGCGTGAGGCGTGGAAGGAAGGTGGCATCCTCAAACACCTCAACATGCAGATGAAGGATTACGCGGTCCAGCTTCGGAGCGCCGAAGGCGAGAT
>DATNET010000277.1:0-8066 GCA_035606745.1 Tepidiformaceae bacterium | reverse complement strand
TAAGCGCGAGGTGCTGGACTACTATTCGACATCGTTCACCCCGCCGGTGTCGGGGGCCATCAGTACTACCGAGCCGGATATCCAGGTCACAGAACTTCCGGTCGTCGCAACAGAAGAACGCCCCAGTACGGCAGTCGACCTCGGCCTGCCCGGATGCTCGGCAATCTCCGTGAACCTGAGTGCGCCCGAGAAGGCCGTGGCAGGCTCTGGTGGCATTTTTGAAATCACCTGTAAGGGGCGCACGTGGAACGTCACGGTGTTCGCCCCATCGGCACCATCACAGGCCGACCTCATGGCGTTCCTCAGAGGCATCCCGCCGCAATAGATTCGTCTTCGCGCGGGCGGTTGACCGCCGCCCGCGTACAATGTCCTTGTGCTCGCCCCGCAGGACTTCGAACGCCGCATCCGCTCGACGGGCACCGTGGCGCTTTTCGCCATGCTGGTCTTCTTCGGCGGCCTTGCCTACTGGCAGGTCTTCCGCACCGACCTTTCGAATAAAGCCGGCAACCCGCGCGTGGTGGCCGCCTTCAACAACCCGAACCGCGGCCGCATCCTCGACCGCGACGGAAACGTGCTGGCCGAGTCGTTGCCGGATGGGACGCGCCACTACACCGATGCGTCCGTCGCCCAGGTCGTGGGCTACCTCAGCGCGCGCTTTGGCTCCCACGGTGCTGAGCTGGCGTTCAACGACCTGCTCGACGGCCAGACTGGCGGCTCGCTCTCGCGCGTCCTCGACACCGAATTTCGGCGCACGGAGATCCACGGCCTCGACGTGCGCCTGACCATCGACCCCAAAATCCAGGCGGCGGCAGCGAACGCGCTCGGTGGCCGCAAGGGTGCGGTCGTCGCGCTCGACCCCAACACCGGACAGGTGCTGGCGATGGTCAGCGTGCCCACCTACGATCCCGGTTCCCTCGACAAGAACGGCGAAGCGCTGGAGAAGGACCCTGATGCGCCGCTCCTCAATCGCGCCACTCAGGGCCTGTACGCGCCGGGCTCGACGTTTAAGACGGTCACGACCATTTCGGCGCTCGAAAACCACGTTGTGACGGTCGACACGCCCGAAAACTGTCCCGGCCAGGTCGTTATCGATGGCTTCCCGATCTCCTGCAACAACGTGCCGCAGGGAACGGGGAGCTACCCGTTCAGCCACGCATTCACGTTCTCGGTCAACGCGATCTTTGCGCACGTAGGCGTGCAGCTTGGCTGGGACAACCTCGTGTCGACAGCCGACCGGCTTGGATTCGATTCCGCATTGCCGTTCACCATCGACACCTCGAAGACGCAGGTACACAATCCCGGCGCCGACCTCACGCAAACGCTGCTCGCGAGCACGGCGTTCGGGCAGGGGCAAATCCTCGCGACGCCGCTGCAGATGGCGACCATCGCGGCGACCATCGCGAACGGCGGCGTGCGCGAAAGCCCGCACCTCGGGTACGAAGCGCTGGACGGCAGCACGGTCGTCCAGACGCTCGAGTCTCCGACCGCGACGCGGCTAATCGACCCGAATGTTGCCGCGACGGTGCGAGACCTGATGGTCTCGGTGGTCGATAACGGCCAGGCGGTCGGGGCGCAGATTCCCGGTGTGAAGGTCGCTGGCAAGACCGGTACGGCGGAAAACGGGACGGTGGCCTCGCATGCATGGTTCATCGCGTTCGCGCCGGCTGACCACCCCGTGATTGCGCTTGCGGTTATCGTCGAAGACGGCGGGCGCGGTGGCGAAATTGCATCGCCTATCGCGGGCGCCGTGATCCGGGCGGCGCTGGGCAAATGACCGACGAAAGCCGGCTCCCGCGCATTGAACGCATCCTCGACCTGACGGCCCGAAAGGTGAGCGGCGGCAGCCTGCACCCGCTCGAAATTATTCAGCGCGTGAGTGAAGCGGTGGAATCCCGGGCGCGCGACGGCATTGTCCCGAACGAGGTCACGATCGCGTTCAACGAGTCCGATTTCGAACGTTACCAGCCGGGCCTCAGTGCGCTGCGCCAGGAGATCGATGGGGCCCTCGACGATATTGAGCGGCGGCGCGGGCTACGCCGTATCGGCGAGCGCGAGATCTGGTTCGAACGTTCGACCGCGACCGCGGAAGGGCGGCCAGCCATTTCTGCGCGGTTCACCGACACAACGCATCGGGGGTCTGGGGTCGGCAGTGCACCGCCGGGCTCGACCCGGCGCGTCGCGCGCCTGGATGGCACATCGCTGGTTGTCGACGGCATCGACCGCGTGACGCTGACGCACGCGCCGTTCACCATTGGCCGGGGCCCGGGCAACGACCTGGTGCTCACGAGCCTCTCGGTTTCGCGCAACCACGCAGAAATCGTGAGGGAGGGCGAAGAGCTTGTGTTGCGTGACCTTGAAAGCCGCAATGGCATCTCAGTGGATGGTACTCGCTACAGCAGCGTGAGGCTGACCAACGGCGTTGTGGTCTCGGTTGGGGACGTATCGGTGCGGATCGAGATGCGCCCTTGAGCGCCGCGAACGAGCTTCTGCTGCTGCGCATAGCGTTGATCGCCATCATTTTTCTGTTCGCGTTCGTTACGGCAATGACGATGCGGTCGGGACTGCGCACGACGATAGCGTTCGCCGGGCGCGGCGGAGCGGCATCTGGCGTCGCCCGGCTCGTCCTCATCGTCCCGGGCGAGACGCGTCTCGCACCAGGCACCGAATTCGTGATCGCCGGCGAGATGACGATCGGCCGGGACGCGTCGAACGGGATCGCACTCGGCGACCCTTCCGTTTCAGGTACTCATGCGCGCGTGGAACGCGTCGGCGGGCGCTGGAAGCTGACCGATCTGGGCAGTACGAATGGGACGAGCGTGAACGGCCAGGCCGTGGACGGACGTGGCGTGCTCTTGCGCGGACCCGCGGATGTGACCCTGGGCACGATCGTCCTCCGCTTTCAACCGTAGCGTGCGCGCTTGAGCTGGGGATCTCGCTAGCGGTTTCGCGCGTCTCCGCTCCGTGCGCCCATGCTGCGTTGCGAAATGCCGAGCAGCATGCCGATGAGGACGAAATTCACCACGAGGCTCGAACCGCCGTAACTGATGAATGGCAGCGTAATCCCCGTCGTGGGAATGATGCGCAGATTGCCGCCGATGATGACGGCGGCCTGTATCGCGAGCAACAGCGAGATGCAGCAGGCGAGCATCCGGCCGAAGTCCTCCTGTGTGGCCAATGCGATGCGAAGGCCTGCGCTCAGGAGCAAAAGGTACAGGAGCACGACCCCGAGCCCGCCCGCGAGCCCCAACTCCTCGGAGATCGCGCTAAAGATGTAGTCCGTCGAAACGACCGGGATTGCATCCGGGTCGCCAAGTCCAAGACCCTCGCCGGTCACGCCGCCCGCCTGAATGGCATAGATGCTCTGGAGCGTCTGGTAGCCGGTGGTCTGAGCGTGCGCGCCGGGGTCGATCCAAACGTCCACGCGGACGCGCACATGGTCGAACATGACGTATCCCGCAAGGACCGTCGCGACAAGCAGCGCGACGCCGCCAACGACGTAGCTGAGGCGGCCGGTGGCGACGTAGAGCGCGCCCATCACGAGCAGCAGCAAGAGGGCGATAGTGCCGAGGTCGTGGAGCAACCCGATCACCATGATCGAAGCGCCGAGCGCGAGTGCCAGCGGGATGATGTACGGCAGCGCTGTGTAGGTTTTGCCGCCGAAGCGCATGCGCGGGGCCGAAAGCACGCCGCCCGAATCTGCCAGATAGGCCGCGAGGAAGACGATGAAGAACAGCTTCACGAACTCAGTTGTCTGGACGGTTTGGCCGCCAATGCGAAACCAGAGGCGGGCGCCGTTGATGGTCGTGCCAAAGATACCGGTGGCGACGAGCAGCAAGACGGTCGCGAGTGCCGCCGTATATTTGTAGCGCCGCAGTGACGGATAGCGCCGGCAGGCGAGAGCCGTGGCGACCATGCACGCGATGCCGACACTGATCCAGTTCGCCTGCGTTTGGGCTACCGCGGGGTTGAGCCGGAGGACAAACGCAAGGCCGATCGCTGTCAGCAACAAGACGATGGCGTAGAGCTGGCCGGATGCCCGCGGGGCAACGATTCGCAGGCCGCAGTGGCCGAGCAACGCCGAAAGCAAAAATTGGGTTAGGATCCGGCTGGAACCCGCGGGCATGGTGAACGCCGCTTTGTCCAGGGCGCGCCAGGCCACCAGCACGAAGGCGGCGGAGCCCGCAAGGAGCACCAGTTCCGTGTTGCGATCCTTCGACCAGACACCTGAACCAACACTGCGGAGCGTCATCGCCAGGTGAAGCCGTCAGACGTCATTGATGAACGATATCGCCTCGAGGCGTTGCTAGGAACCGGCGGGATGGCCGAGGTCTGGCTGGCGGACGATCTGCGCCTCGATCGGGCGGTGGCGATCAAAGTGCTGAGGGACGGCGCATCCGATGCCCACGATGGCGACCTGATCTCCAGCCTCGACCGGGAAGCGCGGGTCATTGCCAGGCTCCAGCACCCAAACATCGTAGGGGTGTACGACACGGGCGTGTTCGAGGGCCGCCACTATCTCGTCATGGAATACGTCCAGGGGTACACGCTGCGGCAGCTGTTGGATGCGCGTGGACGGGTTCCTGAGCCGGACGCGGTCCGCTACGCAATCCCCATCGCCGCGGCACTGCAGTACGCACACGAGCAGGGGGTCGTGCACTGTGACGTCAAGCCAGAGAACGTGCTGATCTCCGAACAAGGGGTGCCGAAAGTAACGGATTTCGGTGTGGCGGAAACAATTACGCGGACCCTTTCGCCGGAACAGGCGAGGGATATCGTGGGCACGATCGCCTATCTCGCCCCGGAAGTTATCCAGGGTGCGAACGCCGACCCTCGCTCGGACGTGTATTCGCTGGGGATGACGCTCTACGAGATGATCGCCGGACGGCTTCCGTTTTCGGGAGCGACACCCGCCGCGGCCGCTGGGCAGCGCCTGGCGATGCCCGCCCCGCCGCTCCGTTCATTCAATCCTGAAGCGTCACCGGAAATCGAGGGGGTGCTCGCAAAAGCACTCGCGATTTCCCCGGCCAGTCGCTTCCCAACGGCGCTCGAGTTTTCTGCGGCGTTACGCCGGGCTGCTCAGAGGCCCGCTGCCCAGGGATACGTCACGCGCCAGGGACCGGTTGCAGTGGCACCGCCCATCCCCTCGCGCTCGGGAGGCGTTTCCCGCCGCAATCCAACGGCGCGCGTGACGCGTACGACGACCTACCAGGAACTGCCACCGTCCGGAGGCGGAGGAATTAGCGCGGCCGGGATGGCGGCGGTGTTGGGCATCATCATCATCGCTGCCGTCGGGGGGCTCGTCGCTGCGCTCATCCTCACGAACCAGAACAGCGGTTCGAACGCTGCGACATCGCCCACCGCAACGACAGCAGCCACCCAGGGGGCGACGGCCACGCCGCCGCCGCCAACGGCAACCGCGAAGGCTACAAATGCCCCGACGGCCACGCCGGTGCCGAGCGATACGGCCACGCCGCTTCCCTCCGCGACGGCCACAGCAACGCGCCGTGCCACAGCGACGCCCAGGCCAACCGCCTCGCCCACAGCCCCGGCCGCAACGGCGACGACAGCCGCCACGACATCCTCGGCTTCGCCAACCCCGTAAGCGGCGCTCCAAGCTGCGCCCAAGGAGTCCAGACATGCGTATCGGTATCTCACTCGCGAGTGCTCATGCGAACACCGACGTCCGGGAGGGCGCGCGCTGGATGAGCGAGCGTGCCGCTGCAGCGAATGCTGCGGGGCTCGATTCGCTCTTCATCGGCGATCACCACGCAACGCCCATGCCCTACTATCAGAACACGCCGATGCTGGGCCGTTTACTGGCGGAATGGGGTAATCGGCCAGCGGGATGCCTCTTCCTTTTGCCACTATGGAACCCGGTATTGCTGGCGGAGCAGGTTGGGACGCTGGCCTCGATAATGCAGGGCCGGTTTATCCTCCAGTGCGCGCTCGGTGCGGGGCACCAGCAGTTCGCTGCGATGGGCGCGAACATGCGGCATCGTCCCTCGCTCTTCGAGGAAGGCTTCGACATCTTGAAGCGGCTGCTCGCCGGGGAGAGCGTCACGAGTGCTGGCCGGTACCAGATCCCGGCCACGCGGATCGCGCCCGTGCCTCCGGAACCCGTGGAGTACTGGATTGGCGGAAGCGCTGAACCATCCATTGACCGGGCGGCGCGGCTTGGGGACGCATGGTTGGCGGGCCCGGAGCTCACGCCGGGCGAGGCAAGGCATTGGGCTGCGTACTACCTCGAGCGCTGCGCCGCCTACGGCCGTACGCCAACCTGCGTCGCTATCCGGCGCGACGTTTACGTCGGTGAAGACTCTGGAGATGCCCACCGCGTCGCGGACCCAATCATGGCCGGTGGCTACAGGGGTCACGACCCATCGGCAGCGACGTTCGGGAGCGTTGAGGAAGTCGCGGCGCGCTTTGCCGAATACGGGTCCATGGGCTACACGGACATCATCGTGCGCCACCTCACCGACGATCAGCCAACGGTGTTGGGATCGATAGCGCGGCTAAAGGCTGTACAGAGCGCGATTGCCCGAGGTTAGAAGCTATCCGGGCAATGCGGCGGATATTCGGTATGAAAAAGACGGTCGGCCGATTGGAGCGCCGCCGCATTCACGGCTTCCAGGCGCCCGGCACGAGAGAGATGCGTCGCCGTGCGCTGGCCCGTCAGCAAGGAGGCGAGCGACGCTGGCGGCAGCGTGAGATGGGCAGGCCGGTCGGTCCGCCGTACCTCGGTGGTCAATCCATCGGTTTCGAGCAGGAAACTCCCGTTGTTCCATGGGCAAGCGTCGTCGCCATCAATAGCTACGACTATTTCGCCGCGATCGCCGTAAGGTCGTTGGGGGAGTGCCTTCTCCACGTCGACGACCCGGAGCCAGATGGCGTCGCCGGTGCGGCGGTTGAGCATGCGCGGTTCGAGGAGCAAATCGGGCGCCGGGTCGTCCTCCCCGATGCAGCCGTTCATCTCGACACGGCCAACGAGGTCGTGGCGGCGAATGTACTCCCATAGTCCACGCCAGGCGTCCATGTCGAGCGCCACGAAGTCGCGGACAGTCATGACCTGGTCCGGCCCACTGCCTTCATGTTCGCCTTCCCTGGTGTGGTAGACGATGTAACCCCGCGGCTCGCCGGCATCGTTGCGATGAATCGCGATGTAGGTCTTATCGCCCTTTTTGCGCGGCCGCAGGGTGCTCATATCCCACAACACAGCGGAACGATGGATGTGGAGGTTGCGCGGTGTGGCGGATTCAATGTAGACCCGCTTGATAATCGGGTAGGCGTCGTCCTGCGGTTCCAGGGAGACGGACCCGGAGGACGGCAGGTCCGTGGCGAGTTGTGCGAAACGGGGGTCGAAGCGGTACGAGACATGCGTCGAGGCAAGCCCGTAGCCGAAGCGCTGGTAGATGGCGCCCATGCTTGCCCAGAGGATCGCGCACGACTGGCCCCGGTCACGCATGGTCTCGAGGCCCTGGGTCATTACTTTGCGGAGGAGTCCTTTGCGGCGCTGTTCGGGTAGCGTCCCGACTGCGGTCACACCCCCCATCGCCATCGGCGCGCCGTTGAGCCGCACGGTGAACGGGAACGTCCCCATAGTGCTCACAAGCTTGCCATCGACAAAGGCGCACATCGTCCAATCGGGCTGCGTCGTGGCCAACTCATGTTCGACATCGGAAGTGTCGTTGTTCGCGAAGACATAGCCCACGGTGCGGCCGTAGGCGTCGAGTTCTTCGCGGTCCCGGCATGGCCGAATTTCGATCATCAAAAGCTCCTGTGTACCACCGATACTCGAAGGCGAGTATACGGGCGGCACGGCTGGAAGTCAGGGTTGAAGAGGGACGATAGTGCCATCCGCCGTGGCGTAGATATCGTACGCGGTACAGGTCTGCAGGTCTGTGAAGCCTCGCGCCCAGCTGGGAGTCGAGGCGTCGCCGTACGTGTCCCAGTGAGCATCCGGACCATCGTTCGTCCAGCGAAAGACGCCGTTGTAGTCGCCCGCGACAGTAGCGAGCGCGTCGCGGACATCGCCCTCGGCACCGATGTAGACGATGTCGTTCCACCCG
>DATNET010000272.1:0-4941 GCA_035606745.1 Tepidiformaceae bacterium | reverse complement strand
TGGTCATCAGCACGCTCCCATCGGGCGTCTCGCACTGGCTCAAGCAGGACCTGCCGCACAAAGCCGCGAAATTCGGCCTGCCGGTCCACCACGTCGTCTCCCAGGCCAGGGTGCCTGCGCACGCGTAGAGGAGGTGGACGTCCGGGATCGACAATGTAGTGGCTCAAAGCTGGCAACCATTAGTCAGTACGGCGACCGCGAGGCGCAGCCCCGCTGCTGCGCATGGGAGCCGGCCGTTGAGGGGCGACGCAGCCAAAGTATCCAGCCGTAAAGTCCGGCCGCGACGTTGTCGCCGCCGCTCCGCTTCGAACTTCCTCGCGACATCCCGACCCGGCGTTGTGGGAATCCTTCCTTCGCTGGGAACTCGACTTCTGCAAGGAGCCCGGCGCGATCGACTCGGGCAGCCACATCATCGTCGTGCTGCGCAAGCGGATACAATCTTAGAATGGCCGAAGTTGACCTTGCCGAGGCTCAGGAACACTTCGTCGAGCTCGTGGCCCGCGCCGAGAAGGGCGAAGAAATCGTCATCGCCCGCGATGGCCTGCCCGTGGCGTTCTTGCTACCCGTGGCCAGGCGCACGCCCATCTTCGGCCTCGATGAGGGCGTGTTCACTGTCCCGGACGACTTTGACGAGATGTCAGAGGACGAGATCGCGCTGTTCGAGTCCGACGGCCTGACCCTCTGAGCCAGTGTGTCCGCGGCGCGGCACAATCCAAAGTCAGTACCGCGCACGCAGGCACAGCTGCCCAAGTAAGCGGGCGGCTGCTCTTCGTTAGGGGCCCGGCGTTGGGCTGCCACCCCGGATACCATTGAGAGGTCGTACCCGGCGAAGGTCTAGGTTTGACAGCCGGGCCTCCCGCTTACTTGCGTGCGCGGTACTGACTCGACGCTCGGCTGTCGGCAATCGGCCGAGCCAACTCAGCGGCCGAATGCGTCGCTGGATGCCGGTTCAGATGAGGCCGCTAAACCGCCCCATCCCTCGCACACCAGCATCGAAACATCGCGATTCGTCTTCTTGACATGTGCCGCGCCTAGCCTCAGAGGCACTATTCGGCCCATCGCGAGGAAACATCTTCGTAACGGGCCGGAAATCCTCGCGAAATCTTCCCCCGCTACTGTCCCCCTACGAGTCGGCTGCCAGGGCGGCCGCCCCCGTGTGTCCCGGACATCTTAACCAGGGGAGCCATCACCATGCCCACCCAGATCGACGCTGGCAACACCGCCTGGATGCTCATGGCCTCAGCGCTCGTGCTGTTCATGACGCCCGGCCTCGGCTTCTTCTACGGCGGCCTCACCCGCAACAAGAACGTCCTCGCCACCATCATGCAGTCCTTCATCACCACCGGCGTCGTTGGCATCCTTTGGGTCCTCGTGGGCTACTCCCTCGCCTTCGGGCCGGACCACTGGCATGGCCTCATCGGCAGCTTCGACTGGATCGGCCTGCGCCACGTTGGCCAGGCGCCCGGCGGCCCGAACGGCGCCGTCTATGGCGTCGGCATCCCTCACCTGCTCTTCATGTCATTCCAGATGATGTTCGCCATCATCACCCCCGCGCTCATCACCGGCGCCTTCGCGGAACGCGCGAAATTCGGCCCATTTCTCATCTTCACCGCCCTCTGGTCGCTCATCGTTTACGTCCCCGTGGCCCATTGGGTCTTCGCTTACGATGGCTGGCTCAGCCCGTTCGCCAGCAACGCCGCCACCCCCAACATCGGCCTCAACGCCCTCGACTTCGCTGGCGGGCTCGCCATCCACGTGAACGCCGGGGTCGCCGCCCTCGCCGCCGTGTTCATCTTTGGCAAGCGCAAGGGCTATGGGAAGGAGCCGATGGAGCCGCACGACATCACCATGGTCGTCCTCGGCGCCGCCATCCTCTGGTTCGGCTGGTTCGGCTTCAATGCCGGCAGTGCGGGCGGAGCCACGGGCCAGGCCGTGAGCGCCTTCGCCAACACGAACGTCGCCGCCTTCACGGCAGCGCTGACGTGGGTGCTCATCGCCTGGTGGCACGGCGGCAAGCCGAGCGTTGTCGGCGCTGCCGCTGGAGCCGTCGCCGGGCTCGTCGCGATCACTCCCGCATCCGGCTACGTCGAGCCCATGGAAGCGATGGCGATCGGCTTCGGCGCCGGTCTGATCTGCTACTTCGCCGTCCAATTGCGCGCGAAGCTCGGCATGGATGACTCGCTCGATGTCATCGGCGTCCACGGCGTCGGTGGCCTGTGGGGCGCGCTCGCGACCGGCCTCTTCGCGGTCGCCGCTGTGAGTGGCCTGCCCTACGCCAACGGCCTCTTCCACGGCCACGCCCAGCAGATGTGGGACCAGACCGCCGGCATCCTCGCCGTCGGCGGATACTCCTTCGTCGTGACCTTCCTCCTGCTCAAGGTATTGGACCTCACCATCGGGATTCGCGTCTCCGAAGAGGACGAAGAGCTCGGACTCGATATTACTCAGCACGGCGAACGCGCCTACACTTCCGACGAAACAGGCGTGCCCGTCGGCGGTGGCACCATTCTTCCGGCGCCGCCCGCCGTCTATGCCGCCGGCAAGCTTCCAGCCCCGGCAGCGCGCCACGCAACGGAATCGAACTGAGGACGAGATGCAGAAGATCGAAGCAATCATTCGCCCCGAAAAGCTCAACGACGTGAAGGAGGCGCTCGACGACCTGGGCTTCCACGGCATGAACTTCACGCCCGTCACGGGCCGTGGTGCGCAGCGCGGGGTCGTCCACCAGGGCCGCGGCGGCGAAACCGTGACCGTTGACCTTCTGCCCAAGACCAAGCTCGAAGTCGTCGTGCCCGATATGGCCGTCGAACGCGTCATCGAAGCGATCATCCGCGCTGCTCGCACCGGAAATATCGGCGATGGCAAGATCTTCGTCATCCCCGTCTCAGAGGCGATCCGCGTTCGCACGGGCGAGCGCGGCGAGGTCGCAATATGACCGCGCGCCGCCGTAACACGAACTTCACGCCTGTCCCGGCCTTTTCCTGTGGCCATTGGCGTGAAAAACGTCACAATAGTCCCAACCCAACGCGCCGCCGCCAAACCATAACCACGCCACGAGGGAGCACAACATGACACCAGACGAAATCAAGGAGTTCAGCGCCACCAACGGCATCCGCTTCGTGGATGTGAAGTTCGTCGACCTCTTCGGGACGTGGCAGCACATCACCCGCCCCATCCACGAACTCAACGACTGGTCCAGCTACGACAATTCGCCCTGGACCAACGGCTACGGCTTCGATGGTTCTTCGATTCGCGGATTCCAGAAAATCGAAGAGTCCGACATGCTCCTCGTGCCCGTCGCCGATACGGCTGTCCGGGACCCGTTTATCGAATCCCCGACGCTCTCCGTGATCGCCAACGTCGAGGACCCCGTGACGCGCCAACGCTACTCGCGCGACCCACGCTACGTTGCCACCAAGGCCGAGCAGTACGTGAAGGATTCCGGCGTCGGCGACACCGTCTATATCGGCCCAGAACTCGAATTCTTCATCTTCGATGACATCCGCTTCGGCGGCGACCAACACTCCGCCTTCTACTCCGTCGATTCCAACGAGGGCATCTGGAACAGCGGCCGCGACATGGGCGGCCTCAACCTCGGCAACCGCCCCCGCTACAAGGAAGGCTACTTCCCCGTCAGCCCGCACGATTCCCAGACCGACATCCGCAACGAAATGGTCCAGACGATGGAGGATTCGGGCATCCAGATCGAGCTGCACCACCACGAAGTCGCGACCGCCGGCCAGGCCGAAATCGATATGCGCTTCGATTCGCTGCTGCGCATGGCCGACAAGGCCATGATGTACAAGTACATCGTCAAAAACGTCGCCAAGCGCCACGGCAAGGTCGCGACCTTCATGCCCAAGCCGCTCTACCAGGACAACGGCTCCGGCATGCACACGCACCTCTCCATCTGGGAGGCCGGCCGCAACCTCTTCGCAGGCGAAAGCTACGCCGGCGTGAGCCCGATGTGCCTCTCCTACATCGCAGGGCTCATCCGCCACGGCAAGGCCCTGATGGCCATCTGCGCCCCGACGACCAACAGTTACAAGCGCCTCGTGCCCGGCTACGAAGCACCGGTGAACCTCGTCTACAGCGCCCGCAACCGCTCCGCCGCCTGCCGCATCCCGCTCGTCAGCCCGGACCCGAAGCAGAAGCGCGTCGAATTCCGTCCGCCGGACCCGGCCGCGAACCCATACCTGGCGTTCTCAGCCATCCTCATGGCGGGCATGGACGGCATCCGCAACGGCTGGGACCCGGGCCCCGCGCTCGACAAGACGAACCTGTTCGACCTCAGCCCCGAAGAGCTCGAAAGCGTCCCGACGGTCGCGCAGTCGCTCGAAGGCTCGCTGCAGGCGCTCGAAGCCGACCACGACTTCCTGCTCGAAGGCGATGTCTTCACCCCAGACCTGATCGAGACGTGGCTCAGCTACAAGTACGAAAACGAAGTCGACGCAGTACGCATGCGCCCACACCCGCACGAATTCCACCTCTACTTCGACGCCTAGCTCGCGCCCTTCTCAAGCCCTCCTCTGAGGCGGCCGCCACCCGGCGGCCGCCTCCTTGCGTACCGGCCAACCCAATAGTCCGTACCGGCCCGTCGCCGCAGCGCAAGGCACACCTGCCCAAGGAAGCGCGCGTGCCAGCCAGACGCGCAAGGCCCAGGAACAGCGTGGACAGGGACTGCCACCGTCGAACGGCCGGCGCTGCTTCGGCTACAACCGGGCTACAACGAGATCGTGCCGGAAGAGGCGGCCCTGCTGCGCGAGGCGCGCGACCGGCTCTTTGCCGGCGAAAGCATGCGGGACGTCTGTTTCGACTTCCAGGCGTGGGGCGTGGTCTCAACGGCGGGCAACGCCTGGCGCACCCAGTCCATCAAGTTCGGGGATCGAGGACTCTCCCGCGCCCGTGTCGCCGATGATCGCGACGAGGTCTCTGCCATCG
>DATNET010000269.1:0-3582 GCA_035606745.1 Tepidiformaceae bacterium | reverse complement strand
TCCGCGCCCCAATCGAGCCCTTCGCGGATCGGCAACGCGTGGAGGGCTGCGAGGGCGGCGATGGCAGCTTCGGCAGCACCCGGAGGTGGTATTACGGCGAGCGCGCTCAGGCCCTCGACCCACGCTTCGATGGTGGCATCGCCGACGGCGCCGAGCAGCGCGGGCGCCGCAGCGAAGCCTGCATTCGACATGGACTCCATGACTGCCAGGTGGTTCGCCGCTGCATCGGGGTCCAGGGAGCGGCGGAGGAAGACGACGTTCGAGCCACCATCCGGCGTGCGCAGGGCGACGCGCTCGGGGGCAGCAGGCGCTTCGCCGAGGGGCTCGAACCGTGCGTCCGTGCCGGCGGGCAGCCGGAGAGCAGCGACGAGCGAAGCAGGTTCAACCAGCATCGGGGACCGCCGAAGAGGACGTTTTCGAGCGCCTGCGGGCCAGCCCGGGAGCGGTCGAGGCCGGTTTGCCGGCTGCCCGGGGGCGTCTACCCCGAGGCTGGCAGGTGGGGCAAAAGTGCGTGCCGCGGCCACCGACGACCGACCGCGAGATCGTTGTGCCGCAGGTGTAGCAGGGCTTCCCGTCGCGGCGAAAGACCTGCACGAACATGTGCTGCGAGCCCTTGTTGCCCTGGCCATCGACGTAGTCCCGGAAGCTGGCGCCACGGTTTTCGATGCCGCGTTCGAGCACCGCCCGGGCGGCAGCGTAGAGGCGTTTCGTGGCGGCCGGCGAGACCCAGCCGGCCGGCGTGTCCGGACGGACACGGGCTTCGTGGAGCGCCTCATCGACGTAAATGTTGCCGAGCCCGGACATGCGGCGCTGATCCAGCAGGACTGCTTTCACCGGTGCGGTCCTGCCCGCGAGGGCCGCGCGAAACTGCTTGAGGGTGAAGTCTGCATCGATCGGCTCGGGGCCGAGTTTCGCGATGATCTCGTGTGCGCTGGCGACGATCCGCCAGGTTCCGAACTTCCGCAGGTCGGCCCAGCGGAGGTCATGACCATCATCGAGTTCGAGCTTTGCGCGTTCGTAGGTTTCGGGCGGGTCGCTGCGAAGCCGCCAGACAAGCCGCCCGGTCATGCGCAGGTGCACGACGAGCACGCGGCTGTCGTCCAGGCCGAGGAGGAGGTACTTTCCGCGGCGCCCCATCGAAAGGAATGTCCGGCCGATGAGGTTGGCGCGCAGGGCTTCGATAGGTGCACCAGCGAGCAGAGCGATGGTGCCTTCATCGACATCGACGCCCGTAATGGTCCTGCCCTTGATGAGCGGCTCGAGGTCGCGGCGAATGGTCTCGACTTCCGGAAGTTCAGGCACGGCTTGATTGTCGAGTGGCGGTTGCCGGTTGTCGATTCGGAGTCGCGCGGACGCCCGGGGGCGTCCAATATTCGGGCATGGCAAGGGACAGGGACGAGGTTCGATGATCACGCACCTGCAGGGGCAACTGGCGCGAATGGATGCGGGCGGACCGCTTGTTGAGGTGGACGTTTCGGGCGTGCGCTACGAGGTGCTGGTGCCGCTCGTGCTCTGGCCAGAGTTGCAGGCGTTGGCGGGAGACGGCGAACTCGGCGAGGGCGGGACGCTGCCGGATGTCGGGCTGCACATCTTTTATCACGCGACTGCGAACCAACCGGCGCCGGTGCTCGTGGGCTTTTTGCGGCGTGCGGAACGGGACTTTTTTCGCAAGTTCACGACGGTCGAGGGGATCGGCCCGGCGAAGGCGGTGAAAGCCATGAACGTCTCCGTCAGCACGATCGCGCGCGCAATCGAGCAGGAGGACCGCGCCACGCTCACGCGGCTGCCAGGCATCGGCGCGCGTGGCGCGGATAAGATCATCGCCACGCTTCGCGGCAAAGTGGTGGCGGAGGCCGCCATGGCCGATGGCGGCTTCGAACAGCCTGTGGACGCGAGCAAGTTCGAACGCCGGCGCGTCGTGGTCGATGCCATCGAAGCGGTGACGGCGCTCGGCTATCCGCGCGCTGACGCCAAGCGTTGGGTGGAAGATGCGCTTGCCGGCGACGCGACGCTGCTCACCGTCGAACTGTTGACGATGGCGGTGCTTCGGCAGAGAGACGCGGCGACTGCGCGGTAACGTCCGGCTTGCGGGACGGGCGTGTGCCGAGCGATACACATCCGCCATCGGCCAGACGACCGAGCCAGCGTAGAATGCAGTGATGGACTATTCCGAGGCCATCGCCTACCTGATGTCGTTCACCGACATGGAGCGGGGCTTCCAGGCGTCGGCCAGCCCGACGATGAGCCTGGCCTCGGTGCGGTCGCTCCTCTCGCGGCTGAATGACCCGCACCTTGGGCGCGGGACGGTCCATATAACGGGGTCGAAGGGCAAAGGCAGCACGGCAACGATGGTCGAAGGGATTTTGCGGCGCCAGGGCTACACCACGGCGCTGTTTACGAGTCCACACCTGCATTCGTTCACGGAGCGTATTGCCTTCGATGGCGATGCTATTTCGCCGGAGGAGTTCGCGGCGGCGGTCGACGCGATCCGCCCAGCCGTCGAGGCGGAGCGCGAGAGCGTCCATGGGAACGTGAGCACCTTCGGGATCCTGACGGCGCTGTTTTTCTGGCTGGTGCGCGCGCAGGCCCGGCCGGTGCAGTGGCAGGTGGTGGAGGTCGGGCTTGGCGGGACGTTCGATGCCACAAACGTGTTCGATGCGCCAGATGTGGCGGTAATCACGCCCGTTTCGCTGGAGCACACGGCCATCCTTGGCAGCACGCCCGCCGAAATTGCGACGGACAAAGCGGGCATCATCAAGGGCGGCGCGGCGGCGATCCTCGCCCGGCAGCGCGACCCGGAAGTGGTGGGCGTGGTGCGGGCGCGATGCGAGGCCGTCGGGGCGGAACTGACGCAGGTCGGGCTGTCCTACGAGCCGGTGAGCAAAGAGAAGTTCGCCTATGGGCAGTCGTTCGTGCTGATCGGGCCTTCGGGCGAACGGCAGATGCGGACGCCGATGCTCGGCCAACACCAGATCGAGAACGCGGCGACGGCCGTGGCGGTAGCAGAGGCGCTGCGGGCGCGGGGCCATGAGATTTCGGAATCGGCGATCATCGATGGCATCGCCCACGCGCGCATACCGGGCAGGCTGGAAGTGATGGGGCAGGCGCCGCTCATCGTCGCGGACGGCGCCCACAATGCCGAGAGCGCGGAGGCGCTGGCGAACGCGCTCAAGAGCTACTTCGAATGGCGGCGCTGCTTTCTCGTGATCGGCACACTCGCGGACAAGGACGTGCGAGCGATGGGGTTCAAGCTGGCGGCGATGTGCGAGCTCATCGTCTGCTGCCGCTTGCGGAGCCCACGTTCGATGGACCCGTTTGCGATGATCCAGGAGATCGGCTTTCTCGGCCCGGCGGCGGTCGCGGAAGAATCGATGGGGGATGCACTCGATACGGCACTTTCGCACGCGGAGCCGGGCGACCTCGTGTGCATTACGGGGTCGCTGTATGCGGTCGCGGAGGCGCGAGAACAGTTGCTGGGCGAAAGCGTGGCTCGGCCATGACGGCTGCGCCCATGATGGCTGCGGCCATGACGGCTGCGCCTGCAGCGGCCGGCGAGCGGTACGGCGCGAAGTGACGTACAGG
>DATNET010000264.1:0-8105 GCA_035606745.1 Tepidiformaceae bacterium | reverse complement strand
GTTATGACGAGACCGGCGAGGCTTCACAAAGGCTTGATGCGGCAGGGCGATTATCGTCTCACGGCGATTCTGCGGGCTACGGCAATGACGGCCCGCCCGCGAGGGATTATGTTTCAGACTCAGGGACCCGCCGAGGGTTCGACTGCTAGGTGCTTTCGCCGATTTCCCAGCGCTGAAGGCGGCGCACCCCATAGACCGTTGCGAGCGCAGCAACGATGACCATGAGCACGGCCGCTTCGATGCCATTAAGCCGGGCCGTGAAGACGTTCGGATTCACCGAGCTGATCTTATCTGCGAGACCGAGGGTGTACTGCCGCACGCTGAATATGCGGAGCCCACTGAAGAGCGTTGTGATCACGGACTCCCACAGGAACACGTAGATCAGGCCAACGATAAGCGCCCGGCTGGTGATGATGCTGAGGCAGACGAAGATGCAGCAGTAGACGATTGAACCGGCAACGAGCGCGATCGAAAATCCCGTCACAATGCTGCCACCGTCGCCCTGTCCGGCCGTCGCGATGAGCCCCGAGACGAGCGTCGAGAAGAGCACCACGATGACCGTGGCCGCGGCGGCGACCACGAGCTTCGAGGCAACGACGCGCCAGCGTTCAATCGGCCGGGCGAGGATATAGATGGCTGTGCCATCTTCGAATTCGGAGCCGATTGCCGCGGTGCCGAAAACCAGGGCGGTGAGCGGCAGCACAGTAGTGACAATGAGGCGTGCGTAGAGCGTGTTGGCGGCCCAGTGGTCGGGCCGGATGTCCTTCCCGGCCGTGCGATAGAGGATCGCGATCAGGACAGGGATGAGCGCAAAACCAATCAGCAGCAAGGTGCGTTTCGCGCCCAAAAGTTGCCGCGCGGTCAGTTGCATGATGGCGCGATTCATCGGTTCACCAGGTAGGAGAACACGCTCTCCAGCGACTCGTCGGCGGGCGTCACTTCGTAGAGTGAAATCGCTGCTGCCCGCGCCGATTTCGGCAGTTCGCTTGCAAACGTGGCGAATTCGGACGTGCGGATGCTCAGGCGGTCGCCGTCGATTTCGATACCCGTGACATCCGGCAGCGAAACGAGCGCGGAGGCGAGCCTTCGGTTATCGCTCGAACGGAGGGCGAACGTGTGCGGACGGTCCGTCATCAGCCGCCGGATGGTGCGAAAATCGCCTGCGGCGGCGAGCCTGCCAGTGACGACGACGAGGACGTTTTCGGCGAGGCGCTCGACCTCTTCGAGGATGTGCGAAGAGAACACGATTGTGCAGCCATTGCTCGCCATCTCGCGCAGCATGTCCATCATTTGGAGGCGCTGGCCGGGGTCGGCGCCGTTGAACGGCTCGTCCAGCAAAAGCACCTCGGGCTTATGGACGATGGCGGCGGCGATCTTCACACGCTGCTTCATCCCCTTCGAATAACCCCCGCACTGGCGCTCCTGCGCACCTTCGAGCCCCACGAGCGCGATCGCCTTGCGCGCCGCAGCATCCGGGTCGGGCAGCTTCTGCAGGCGGGCGCTGAGGAGCACGAAATCGTAACCCGTCAGGAACGAGTAGACGGCCTCGCGCTCCGGCACCAACCCGACGCGCCGGTAGAGCTCGGGGTTCTGCCACGTGGGTTCGCCAAACATCTGGACGGTGCCCTTCGAGGGCGCGAGGAAACCAGCGAGCATGTGCAGGAGCGTCGATTTGCCAGCGCCATTCGGGCCAAGCAGGCCCGTGATTCCCGGTTCGAGCGCGAACGAAATGTCGTTGACCGCGACGATGTTGCCGTACCAGCGAGAGACGTTGATGAGCTCGATGGCGGCGCCAGGCGGGGGCGAGGCCTCGGCCGCCGCGGGGCTTTTCGATGCCGTCGCGGTCATATCGAAAGCTCCTCGTAACGGCGGAGCACGATCGCCGTCGCGCCGGTTGCGACGATTAGCGAGGCGACGCCGTAGACCCAGCCCGCGAGGTTGGCATCGAAGACAACGCCTTCATCGGTCGTTGCATGGAAGATCCAGAGGTTGAGGCCATGAAGCAGGTCAAATGGGCTGAGCAGGGCGAATATGCGGCCGGCCCCACCCACATCCTCGACGAAGATCGCTCCCAGCACGGACATCACGATGAACGCCGCGATCACGCCCACGGTTGCGTACGAGCGCCGGGACGTCTGTGCGGCAATGGCGAGCGAGATCGACGCCATCACCGCAGTATCGGCGATGGAGCTGCCGAAGATCCGGGGAATGTCGGCCCAGTTGTCTTTGACGTAGGCCAGGGAATCGCTGCCGGCGAACATGTTCCCGATGTAAAGGATGATCAGGGGCACCAGCGTGAGCGCGAACAGCGAGGTGATGAACGCCGCCAGCTTCGCAAACACGTAGTCCCGGCGCGAGAGGGTTCGCGAGAAGTAGAGGACGAGCGTGCGCGTGCGCTGGTCCCGGCCGATGACCTCCGGGGCAACGGCGGCGCAAAACAGCGCGACAACGAGGTTGATGAGGCTGAAGTATTCCTGCGGTTGCACGGCGTCAATGCGATTCGTGGAGATTGCCGCAACTCCGAGGCGGATGGCCGCAGGCAGAAGGGCGACGACGAACAGCGCCCAGGGGATGATCTTGCTCGAGGGGCGGCGGCCAATGCCAAAGGCGGAGCGGACCGTGTACCAGTAGAGGGCCATGAACGCGTGGCCACGCCCCAGCCGCTGGCCTTCGTAGCGCCGATACCCGAGGTCGTAGATGCTTCCGGCGCCAGTCCCGGCGGCCGCGTTAGCGCTTTGCTGCGACATCAGCGGCCTCCTCTCCCGGCATGGCAGCAGCCGACTGGTTGGCCGCCACGCCGTTGCCGTTTGGGGCGCGGAAGAGGTCTTCGAGGTTGTGGCGGCGCTGCTCCATCCGCACGAGTCCGAGGCCGAGGTCCGCGACAGCATCGCGGATGAGGTCGTAGGGCCGGTCATCTCTGAGGTCGATGAGCAGGAGCCGCCCTTCCGCAGCGACGCGGAGCCCCTTTTCCGTGAGGAGGCGCTCCAGCGGCTGCGCCTCGCCCTCGACTTCGATCGCCAGCACCTGTTCGCGCTGCGTAAATTCGCCGATGGCGTCGGAACGCAGCAAATGCCCCCCATCGATCACGACGAGGTGATCGCAGACGCGCTCGATTTCGCCCAGCAGATGGGAGGCCATGACGATAGCGATGCCGAATTCGCGGCCAGTGCGCCGGACAAGGTCGAGCATTTCGTCGCGGCCCGCTGGGTCAAGCCCGTTGGTCGGCTCGTCGAGGAGCATGACGCGGGGGTCGTGCACGAGCGCCTGCGCGAGCTTGACGCGCTGCTTCATGCCGGTCGAATAGCCGCGGATTTCACGGTACCGCTCTTCGAAGAGGCCGACGTGCCGGAGCGTTTCGGCGGTGCGCTCACGGGCCGCGCCACGCGGCAGCCCATTGATCTGGGCCATGTGGCCGACGAACTCGGTCGCGCTCACATCGACAGGCAGGCAATCGTGCTCGGGCATGTAGCCAACGTACTGGCGAAGCTCGGGGCCCTGGGTGGCGACATCGAAGCCGAGGAGTTGGGCCGAGCCGCTTGTGGCGGGCAGAAGGCCAAGCAGGATTTTGATGAGCGTGCTCTTGCCCGCGCCGTTCGCACCGACGAGACCGATGATGCCGGGCTCCAACTGAATAGAGAGGTTGTCGAGCGCGGTGACGCCGGGGTAGCGCTTGGTGAGCGCATTGGTCGCGATAAGCGGCATGACTGACAGGTTACGCGAGAAATGCGGCGAAAGTATTGCGCCGCTGCTGCAGGTCAGGCGCGCGACTCAGGCGGGGGATGTCAGCGCTTTACCTGGGAGGCGGATTTCAACGGACTCGCAACCGGCCAGCGGGTGTTGCGGCGCCATTTCACCTGGCCTCGATTTGCTTGCGGGTCGCGCCGGAGTGATCAGCCAGCGCAGATTCAGCGTTCAACAGGGCAGGAAGCCTGGTGGTGGCTCTGCCATCGCGCCAGCGATTCATCCTCGGGCCGGCCATCGAAATTCGCGTGACAGCAGTCCGGCGGGCTGTCCCCAAAACGAAAGGACCCAACTTCATGCTTCGCTTTCGCGAAAAACACCACGTTCGCGCGGCGCTGGCGATTCTCGCCGCCAGCGTCGCCCTCTTCGGTTCCGTGATCGGCGCGACCGCAAGTTCGGCGGCGACGAGCCACACCCAGGCATCACCGCCCGAGACGCAAGGCACCTACACTGCGACGCTGGGCTCGCTCAATGCCAACGCCAACGGCGGCAAGGGCGTGACCGGGACAGCCACCCTCACCATCCAGGGCGACATGCTCAATGTCACCGTGGACGCCCAGGGGCTCTCGCCGAACGAAATGCACATGATGCACATCCACACCGGCGGCTCGTGCCCGACCGCCGCAGCCGACGCCAACCACGATGGCTACGTCGACGTGGTCGAGGGCGTGCCGTCGTATGGCCTCATCCTCGTCCCGCTCACGAGTGACCTCACGCACCAGGGCGCGGGGATGTCGCCAATGACCGACGCCAACGGCAACCTCCATTACACCGCCAGTGTGTCGTTGACGACGCTGCTCGCCGACCTGCACATGCCACAGGCCGATCCGAGTAGCCCGGTCGTCAAGCTCAAGGCTGGCGAAGCGCTCAACCTTGCCGCGCGCGAAATCGTGATTCACGGCGTCGTGCCGTCGACGAACCTTCCATCGACCGTGCAGTCGCTCCCGGGCGCGCCAGCCACGGCGACCATCCCCATGGCGTGTGGCTCCATCAAACTGCAGCAGGCCGCCGCAACGCCCACGCCGACGACTCCCGCCGCAACACCAACCGCAGCCCCAACGACCCCGGCGCCCGCCGGCACATCCACGGCCCAGGGGCCGGCTGAAACGCAAGGCACCTACACGGCAACGCTCGGCTCGCTGAACGCCAGCGCGAACGGCGGGACCGGCGTCACGGGCACCGCAACGCTCACGATTAAGGGCGATATGCTCAACGTCACCGTGGATGCACACGGCCTTTCCCCGAACGTCATGCACATGATGCACATCCACACGGGCCCGGTTTGCCCCACGCAGGCAGCGGATAAGAACGGAGATGGCTTCGTCGACGTGATCGAAGGCGTTCCATCCTACGGCCTTATCCTCGTCCCGCTCACGAGTGACCTCACGCACCAGGGAGCCGGGATGTCGCCGATGACCGACGCCAACGGCAACCTCCACTACACCGCCAGCGTCTCGTTGACGACGCTGCTCGCCGACCTGCACATGACGCAGGCCGACCCGAGTAGCCCAATCGTCAAGCTCAAGGCTGGCGAAGCCCTGAACCTGGCCGCCCGCGAAATCGTCATCCACGGCGTTGCCACCAACCTGCCGGCGACGGTCCAGTCGCTCCCCGGCGCGCCGGCCAACGCCACCATCCCCGTCGCTTGCGGCTCGATCCACATGCAGGCGGCTGCCGTAGCTCCTGCGGCTCCGAGCACCGGGTCAGCCGGTCCAGCAACCACGACCAGCTTCGACTGGGTCTGGCTGGCTGCCATCGGGCTGATCGCCGCGGCAGTTGGTGGCACGGCCGTCGCGGTCCGCGCCCGCCGCTAACCGCCCTCCGGGTAACCGCCGAGCAAGGAGCCGGACGAAATCGTCCGGCTCCTTTTGGTGGGTGCCGCCCGGTGCACGTCGCGCCGAAAGTAGCCGCGGCTGGTAGGATTCGCGGCATGCCTGACAACAACCCGATGGCCGATATGCTCTCGCAGTGGAAGACCGTGAGCGACGCGTTCATTGCGCAGTGGGGCAAAGCATTCGAACAGACGGTCGCCGACCCGAACACGGAAGCGGCGACGCAGGAAGGGCAGCGGACCTACCTCGGTGTCCGCGCGGCGATGGCGGAGGCTGCGCGAAACGCCTACGGGCCGGTGATCGAAGCTGTCGGCGCGGTGCCACTGACCGAGTTCCAGCGGCTTGCCGACCAGATGCAGACTGTGCTCCTTCGCCTCGACCACATCGACGACCAGCTGTTGGAGATTCGTGCCAGGCAAGACCGCGAGGCGAAAGTGGCCAAACCGAAGGGCAAGGGGAAGAAGCGAGCAGAGTAGGCGGGTCACCCGACGCAGTCGGTAAGAAAGACGGCTTCCCAACCGCGCACGTAGGCCGCAGCCCAAGTAAGCGGAGCGATGCCGACGTCGCAGCTCGGCTCGACCTCAGCGTCATCGCCTCACGCTCAGACTATCAGCCGGTCACGACCGCTCCGCTTACTTGGGCTGCGGCCTACGTGCGCGGTTCGGAATTGCACCCACCGGTCTCGGCGAGATCTTAGCCGATAGCCCGCGCCTTTCGTACACTCGATCGCATGCATGAACTACTTGCCCGCGCCAACGCCCTCCTGACGCGCATCTCTGACATCCTGGTGCGACTTTGACGTCGCTGCCGACGAATCACGCGTAACCGAACTCGAAACACAATCCACCCTGCCGGGCTTTTGGGATGATTCCAATGCCGCCCGCGGCGTCATGCGCGACATCTCTACGCTGCGCGCCCGGATCGATACGTGGCGCGGACTTGAACGGCGCGTCCGCGATGTCGTCGAGCTGTTGGAACTCGCAATGGAAGAGTCGGACGACGAGATCTCGGCCTCGGCCGCAACTGAACTCGATGCCGCCGAAAAAACGCTGACGGAGCTGGAATTCCAGCTCCAGCTCTCAGGCGAATACGACAACCGCAATGCGATCCTTGCGGTGCACGCAGGCGCCGGTGGAACGGAATCGCAGGATTGGGCGGAGATGCTGCTGCGCATGTACCTGCGTTGGGGCGAGCGCCGTGGCTTCAAGGTAGAAATCCTCGACAACACTGAAGGCGAAGAGGCCGGGATCAAGAGCGCAACCATCGAAATCGATGGCGCGTACGCTTACGGCTACTTGAAGAGCGAACGCGGTGTCCATCGCCTCGTGCGGCAATCGCCGTTCGATTCTTCGCATTCGCGGCACACGAGCTTTGCCAAGGTCGAAGTGCTGCCTGAGGTCGAAGCCGGTGGCGAAATCGAGATCAACCCCGACGACGTGAAGATCGACGTGTTTCGGTCGAGCGGTGCCGGCGGCCAGAATGTGCAGAAGAACTCCACTGCGGTACGGCTGACGCATCTGCCCACGGGAATTGTCGTCACCTGCCAGAACGAGCGCTCCCAGGGCCGCAACCGCGACAGCGCGATGAAGGTGCTCGAATCGCGGCTGCTCGAACTCCAGCTGCTTCGCGAAGAAGAAGAAAAGGCCAAACTCAAGGGCGAGCACGTCGATATGGGTTGGGGGAACCAGATCCGCAGCTACGTGCTCCACCCGTACAAGATGATCAAGGACCATCGCACCGGCTACGAAACGAGTGACACCATTGCGGTGCTCGACGGCGAGCTGGACGGCTTCATGGCGGCCTACCTGGAGTCGCGTGTGGGCGAAGAGGCGTGAGCATCCGGGCGAAAGCGACTGCAGTAGCCGCGTTCGTTTTCGTCCTTGCACTGGCGTTGATGCCGATGTCCGGCGTCGCACAAGCCGCGCGCGCCAAACGCACCGCCACGGACGCAGCTGCCGTGATCGATTCGACCACGGTGGAAAACGGTTATCCCACCCAGTTGGTGTTCAAGGCCTCAGCCCACGCCGACACGCAGATTACCGGAATGGTGCTGAGCTACGAGCTGACCGGCGAGACCACGCCCACGCTCGCTGAGCCGGATAAATTCGCCGCCGGGAAGAGCGTGGCTGCCACAGCAACGGTGCCCGTCAACTCGTCGTCGAACTACATCCCGGTCGGGAGCGAGCTCAGCTACCACTGGGAGGTGACGACATCGGACGGTACGAAATCGAACAGCGCGGAGCAGAAGTTTGTGTTTTTGCCCCCGGACCAGCAGTGGCAAACGCTCTCCAATGCCTTCATGACGATTTACTACCACAGCGGCATCTCGGACATCGCCACGAAATACCTCGCTGCCGCAGTTGACAGCTACGCATCGATAGGCAAGCTGCTCGGTGCAACGCTGCCCCTAATCCCGGTCCGGGTAGTGCTCTTCAACACCGAAAGCGAAAGTGCACGGGCGCGTCCCGCTCCCGGTGGGCCGGTGGACGCGCCGATCGCCGCGTGTGGCCTGCTGCCCGCGCTCAACGACAC
>DATNET010000259.1:0-2474 GCA_035606745.1 Tepidiformaceae bacterium | reverse complement strand
ATTATGGGTCGATGGTGGCGAGCGTTCAACCATTCTTGGCCAGTTCGACCGAACGTTATGTTGTGCCTGCTGGCGTGCGTCCTGGCTAACGGTCGGGCATCGCTTAGATGAGCACACTGGGCGTCTCCTCAGCCATTCGGTCCCTCCGCCGACGATCGATGCGAATTCACGTACCAACGCGGCACTGCCCGCCGTTCACCCGGGCTGCCCCCTCCGGAATGTAAACCGCGGGACAGTGCGTGGCGGCCCACACGTTACGGATCACCGGCCGCAATCTCGACGGGGCCGGCTTCGACGTCCTTCGCGCGCCCGCGAATGACGTCCCAGGCCGCACGCCCGGTCACGGGAAGGTCCGCCCGGTTGTGGATCAAGAGGACGACACAGAGGACGGCATAGGCGATGCCGTAGTAGATGCGCACCTGCTCGCTTGGGATAAAGAGCTGCGTGGCGAACAGAACGAACAGCGTGATGGCTTCCCGGGCGCCCATTTTCAGGTTGGCGAAGACGGCGATGGCAAACGCGGACTGGGCCGCCGTCAGGAATATCTCTTCCCGCTGGCGGCCGTCGAGGGGCAGTCCGCCCGTGAGATGGAATTCACCCGCACTGAGGGCGAAGGCGATCGGCAGCGTGCCGATGAGCAGCGTCCATTGGTTCACTTTCGATGAGATCAGCGCGCCCATCCCGACGTTAGCCCGGCCATGCCAGGCGAGCAGGCCGGCGACGAGCACCTCCGGCGATTCCGACGCGAGCGGTGCAAGCCACTGGATGAGCAGGAAATCTGAGATGCCGAACTTTTGGCCGATGCCGACCAACGCGTCGGCGAACGGCTCGGCGGACGCGAAAATCGCGACAGCGCTGAAAGCGAGCACGAGGAGGACGAGACCGCGACGCTTTATGTCGGGCAACGCGCCCATCGCCTGCGCCGGCCCCATGAGCTCCACGTCCTCCGATTCGATGCGCGACGTGAAGTACAGGTAGGCGATGAACATTGAGACCAGCACTATGGTGTCGATAAGGGTGATGGAGTGGCGCAGCGGGAGCAGGATCACATAGAGCGTCGCAATCCCGAGGAACGTCAGCTCCAGCGCGCGCTGCTTGTCGACGACCAATTGGCGGAATCCTGTCCGATAAAAGAAGAGCAGGAACACGATGGGCCAACCCACGCCTATGAGGAGGCGGTTGCCCCCGGTCATGTTCGCCACCGCGAGCCCTCGGGCGGCCACCTCCGGATCGGCTCCCGCCTTCCACGAAAGGACGAGGTCGACGGCATATTCGGGCAGTACCGCAATGAACGCGATCACAGCCAGCGCCATTCCCTGGGAAATGTCCATCTCCGAGGTTTCGGCAGCCCAGCTCAGGAGGAACGCTGCGGCAAGGATGGAGAGGCCAAAGATCGGTGCCGCCACCATGGGGCTGAGGTCGACGCCAGCGAAACGCAGAATGATCCCGGGGGAGGCGACGAACGCCATCGCAATGATCGCTGTCCAATGTCTGCGCATTCCCGGCTTTTCGGTGGGGGCCGGCGCCGCGCTAGCAGTCATCGCTGCCGCCGGCGGTGGAAATGCTTTGAACTGGATCAGCGGCGCCGTAGCGGTGAGGCGGGAAGTTAGGCACTGGAGCTCCTCTTGCTGCCGTGCCGGTTGAGGGTGACCTCGACCAGCACGCATGCGTTTGCGTGCGGTCGAAAGTCTCGTCCATCCGTCGTTACCGGACCGCGCCACCGCCCTCGTAGAGGAGATATGTCGATGGCGCGCGTTGGGACTACTCCCCTTCGAACAGGATCATCCTAACCCGGCGGGCAGCGTCGGCTCAACCCGGCATCCGGTCTCACTCGTAAAAAGCGATCGGCTCAGCTGTTTCCCAGAAGTTATTGAGCTTGCCTTCGGCGAGGCCGCGGCCGGGGTGGAAGCGGCCTTTGTGCATCTGTTCGACCATGTGCTGAGGGCCTTCCAGCACCTCATCGAAAACTGCGACAAAGTAGCCGATGCCCTGCGTCGAATGGGCATCCGAACCGCCGGTGCCCGGTTTGCCAAGGATCTTCGCGACCTGGAGGGCGAAGTAGTTTTCGCGGGGCGTGTTGCAGCCGTTCAGTACTTCGATGCCATGCACGAGCTGAAAGACGGGCAGCTTCGATGCTTCTTCCGGCGAAAGGTTGAACGGCTCCTTGCCTTCACGCTTGAAGTGCACGGGATCAAAGAAGTGACGGAAGGCGTGTGCGACCACGAGGAAGGCGCCCTGCTCATCCGCGATTTCGCGCAGCTTCGCCAGATGGCGGATGCCGCTCTGGTATCCCTTGAGGCCGATCGCCAGGATGTGGCCCATATCGGTGGACACTTCCATGCCGTTGGAGACAAACATCGGGGCGTGCTGTTTGCGGAATGGCGCCAGATCCCAGGATTCCCACATTCGGTCGTGTTCGGTGATGTTGACGCCGGTGAGGCCGACACGAGTCGCTTCGGCGATCAGGTCATCTG
>DATNET010000244.1:0-5818 GCA_035606745.1 Tepidiformaceae bacterium | reverse complement strand
GTCTCGTATTCGACGTGCGAAATCGCAATCGTGATGCCGCGAGCGCGCTCTTCCGGGGCGTTGTCGATCGAGTCGAACGCCCGGAACTGGGCTTCGCCCTTCATCGCCAGCACTTTCGTGATCGCCGCCGTCAGCGTCGTCTTCCCGTGGTCCACATGGCCAATCGTGCCCACGTTTACATGCGGCTTCGTCCGCTCAAATTTCGCCTTCGCCATGGTCATGCCCTCCGGGCTTGTGGTGGTGCTGAGGCGGACAGTGGCGTTGAGCGCCGGGCTGTCGCCCCGAAGTACTGGCTGGAGCCCTCATCCAGATTCGAACTGGAGACCTCGTTCTTACCAAGAACGCGCTCTGCCAACTGAGCTATGAGGGCCGGATCGACTGCGGTCCTGATTGGCTGCGGCCAATTTCGGCTTGCGCCGATTTGGGGACAAGCCCCTGACCGCTGCGGCCGGTTTGGAGCAAGCTCCCGATCGACTGCGGCCCTGACCGGCTGCGGCCGGTTTGGAGCAAGCTCCTTCGGCTTACGCCGATTTTGGCTTTCGCCGTTTTTGTCCTTCGACCCACCTGGACCGGGGACCGGGAAGTGGTGGAGCGGAGGGCTGGGTGGGTGGTGGAGAGAGCAGGATTCGAACCTACGAAGCGCGAAGCGCGGCAGATTTACAGTCTGCTGCCATTAACCACTCGGCCATCTCTCCACGGGGACTGGTACGCCAAACTGGCCAAGCGCCTGGCCGGCCATCTTTGTCCTGGAGCCCAGGAGGGGACTCGAACCCCTAACCTACTGTTTACAAAACAGTTGCGCTGCCAATTGCGCTACCCGGGCCCGGGTCAAGAGTACCCCGCGAGAGTCCAACACAAAAACGATCCGCCGAAGCGGACCAAGGAATAAGTATGGGGACTCGAAACCGGAATGGCAAGGAATTTTGGAGCTTCGGCCCTCATCCCCGGCCCCTTCTCCCGACCATGCGGGAGAAGGGGAGCACAGGTCGTCTCCGTTCGGCCCCGCGACAGTCGATTTCGGCTCCGGCGCAGTCCGCGGCGCGAATGCGGTACGTTGGTTGTAGAAGTGGAAAGAGGTCAGTCATGGCAAAGACATCGCGTCATCAACTTATCCCTCACCGCCACAACCCGGTGCCACGGCTGAGCACGAATTGGCCAGCGAACCGGGCGGCGAGCGCGGCGGATGCGGATACCTCACCTCCGAGCACCACGGCGGCGGACAGCCCAGACCTGGCGGAGATGACCCGCACGATCTCGGGCATCTCGTTTGCTTTCCCGTGTCCCGAATGTGGCGAGCACTACCACCTTACGTTGGGCCAGATCGTGCTTTCGCAGGATGACCTGGCCAGCGGCTGCGATGCGCGCGGCGAAAACGAGTGCCAATCGGTCCATTACGCCTCGCTCCTCGACCGGGCGGACATCGAAGCGTTGGCGCACGCGTGGGTGAAGATCGAAGCGGCCGTGGAGGCCGCGGGTGGCCACGCCGAGGCACCGGGGACGGCAGCGCTCGAGCAGGGAGCGTAGCCCGAGCGGGTAGTGCCGCTGCTAGCGCCAGCATTCGGAGGCGACGCGCAAGAAGTTGCCGTTCGCGATGCGCTCGAGGCGCGCTTCTGAGTAGCCCCGCGCCTGGAGCGCGCGCATGACGACGGGCAGGCCCGCCGCGTCCTTGACGACCGCCGGGATGTCGGTGCCGTCGAAATCCGTGCCGAAGGACACGTGCTCATCGCCCACAAGGTCCACGATGTGTTCGAAGTGGCTGACGATGGTCTCGAGCGAAGTGTCGTCGTTCGCCTGCATGTCGGGACGAAGGAACATGTTGGCGAAGTTGATGCCGATCGTGCCGCCTTTGGCGGCCAGCGCCCGGATCTGATCGTCGTCGAGGTTACGGACGTGAGAGCAGATCGCCTTGACGCTGGAATGCGTGGCGACGACAGGGCGGGACGATTCTTCGAGCACATCCCAAAAGCCGGCGGGGTTGATGTGTGAGACATCGACGATGATGCCCATTTCGTTGCACTCGTGGATGAGTTGGCGTCCGAGCTGGGTGAGCCCGGTATCGGGCAGGTTGCCGTGGAACGCCACGCCGTGGGCGAAGATGGTGGAGCGGCTCCAGGTCGGGGCGACGAGGCGCAGCCCGGCTTCGTAGAAGACGCGCAGTTCCTTCAGGCTGGAGGAGATGGGGTCGGCGCCTTCGAACATGAAGACGCTGGCAAAAGCGTCCCCGGCCCAGGCATCCCGTATCTCGGCGACCGTGCGACAGATACGAAAGCGGCCTTCGCTGCGGTCGGCAAGGCGAAGGACATCGTTCATCTCGGCCATTGCGTAGCCGGCGGCGTTGTATTCGGCGCGTTCGTTTGTGAGGTAGATGGAGGTGAAGCAGCCGCCGAGGCCGCCCCGCATGGCTCGGGGCAGGTCTACGTGGCCCTGGCCTCTCGTCTCGGACAGGCTGCCATCGGCGAGCAGGTCGCGATCGGTAGCGGGCCCGGCGGTGACGTTGCGCGCGGAGCGCTTGATCTGGGTGATGAAGTCTTCGTGGCCGTCGAAGATGGGCGGAAAGTCGCGGTTCAAGGGGTGTTCCATGGGGTCGCTCCTATTGCTGGCGCATGGGGAAGGTGAGGCGAGTCTACGCCGTGCGGGGCGCGGCGCGATTGCGGGCGTGGAACGGTTCTGGAACTCGATGCTGCCGCTCGGCAGCGGGCCCTCACCCCGGCCCTCTCCCGACCGTGCGGGAGAGGGAGAGCGGAGGTGCGGGCCAATACATAGAGCGTGTGATTCGCGCCTATAATCCGCGCCACAACCATGAAACGGTGTGGGCGTGGCCAAGCCCGTGCTGAGGAGGACCGGTATGGCGGGAGCGCTGGAGGGGATTCGCGTGCTCGACTGCACGCAGATCATTGCGGGGCCGCAATCGGCGGCGCTGCTTTCAGAGATGGGCTGCGATGTGGTGAAGGTGGAGCCGTTGGAGGGCGAGCCATGGCGGCTCAATGCGGAGATCCTGCCCAAGGAGAGCCGCGAATTCACCACGCAGAACCGGGGCAAGCGCGGTGTGGCGATCGACCTCAAGCACCCGGAGAGTGCGTCTGTACGGCAGGCGTTGATTCGCTGGGCGGACGTGTTGATCACGAACTATCGGCCGGGCGTGCCAGAAGAGTTGGGGATCGATTACGAGTCGGCCCGCAAGGTGCGGCCGGACATCATCTATTGCGAGAGCACGGCGTTTGGGAAGAAGGGCCCGGAGGCCCATCTCCGCGGTTACGACATCGTGGCGCAGGCAATGAGTGGGGTTTCGACTTCGAACCCGAACCTGACGAACGGCCTGCCCCAGCAAATTGCGTTTGCGCCGGCGGATGTGGTGACGGCGGTCGCGCTGGCGTGGGCGATCACGGCGGCGTTGTACCACAAGCAAAAGACGGGCGAAGGACAGGCGATCAACGCGAGCCTGCTGCTGTCGTCGCTGTTCATCCAGGCGGGCGCACGGGAGATCACGGCGCTGGACATCGAACCGCGCCAGAAACGGCTGGAGATGCTGCACGCAGCGCGGGAGCGGGGGGCGACTCTGGAAGAGATCTATGCGGAGCGCCGGGCTCTGTTGCCCGCGCTCTTTGGCAACATTTATTACCGTCCCTACCAGACGAAGGACAGCTACATCGTCGTGGGGTGCCTTGGGCCAGCACCGCGGGGGAGGTTTCGGGCGGCGCTGGAGATCGTCGACCCGCGATACGAGCCGGGTTTCGATAGCGCGAAGTTGAAGGAGGAGGGCCAGAAGCTCGTGGCGCATTGCGAAGCGCTGTTCCGCACCAAGACGAACGCGGAGTGGCTATCGCAGCTTTCGAAGGCTGACGTGGCGTGCGGGCCGGTGCGGTTCGTCGATGAGCTGTGGGAAGACCCGCAGGTGATCGCGAACGAGTACCTCGTCGAGTACGAGCATCCGCGGTTTGGCCCGATGCGGGGGCCGAGGCCTATCGTCTCGATGAGCAAGACGCCGACGCGCATCCAGCGGGGTGCGCCCGCGCTGGGCGAGCACACGGACGAGATGTTGACGCAGCTCGGTTTCCCGGAGGGAGAGATTGCGCGGCTGCGAGCGTGTGGTGCGATCGGGTGAGTCGGTGATCGTCCCGCACTGTGGACATTCGAAGAGGAGATGCCGGATGACTACGCCATTGGAAGTCTGGAGGCGCCGGGAAGCGGCGATCGACGCCCGGTATTATGAACTCGCTAATGTTCCCGACCTTTTGGCGGAGGACGAGGAGATTATGAAGGACTTCGAGTCCATCGACAGTGAGAGCGCCCGGCTAATCGACGAGGAGTTCGGGCCGTGGGACGAGGGCGAGGCGCTGTGACCGTCGACACGGTGATGAGCGAGGTGGGCAAGGCACTACAACCCGCCGTCAAAGGAGTAGGCTGCTCCCAAACATCACACCATTTGGGGGTTGACCATGACGACTGCACACTCCTCCAGCATCACCGTCGAGGACGGCGTTATCGCGGGGCCTTTGCGGAGCTCGGTAAACAATTCCATCACCGTAAAAGGCAGTATTCACGACGATGCAACAGCGACGAAGCTGGGCTTTCGCGGCGGCACCGTCGCCGGGTCGATCCACATGGAGCTGTTCCCGCCGCTGCTCCTGGAAGCGTTCGGGCCGCACTGGTTCGAACGCGGGACGCTCTCCATGTACTTCCGCAACGCCACCACGGACCGCGAACCGGTACGGGCCTCGATGAGGCAGCCTTCGAAAAAAGACGACACGCAGGTGGAAGTCTGGGTGGACCGCGAAGATGGCATGCGCGTGGCGGAGGGGACCGCATCGGTGGGCAGTTCCTCGGAGCCGACGGCGCTCCTCGCGCGGCCGTTGGACCGCTTCGAGCCGGGTGAGCTGCGTATGCTCCAGGGCATCGACGCGGGGTACGAATTCCCACGGGTCGATGTGCGGCTCGACCCCGAGGCCCAGGACAAGCGCATGCAAGTCATCACGGAGAAGCTCGACTGGTACGAGGGGAAGTCGCCGTGGGGCGGGCCGATTGCCACGCCTGCGGCGATGGTGCAGCTGCTGTACGCGAAGAGCGTTGCCCAGATGCGCGGGAACCTGGGAAAAGCGGTGGGGCTGTTCGGCGCGATCGAACTTCGAAACGTCAACGGGCCGGTGTTCGTCGATGAGCCGTACGAGGTGACCGGGCACGTTGTGGCGGTCGGGCAGAGCCCCAAGACCGAGTACATGTGGTTCGAGACGGGGATGGACGATACGTCGGGCAAGCGCGTCGCAGAGATGCGGATGTTGCTGCGATGGATGAAGGCGTCCTCGCCGCTCTACGCGGAATAGATGGACGATGCTGCCACCGTTGCGGTGAGCGCGGATGGGGTGATGAATGAGCTGTCCGAGGCTGTGCAGCTCGGCCAGAGCGGGGAGCGGTTGGCGGCACGCGAGCGCTTTGCCGAGCTGTGGGAGCGCGTGGGCCCGGACGGGGATGCGTTGCACCGGTGTGCGATCGCGCATTCGATGGCGGACGTCCAGGACGACGTGCACGAGGAACTGCGCTGGGACCTCGCAGCGTTGGACGCGGCAGGGGCGATCACGGACGAGCGGGCCGCGGCAGCAGGCACGACAGTGGCTGGATTTTACCCGTCGCTGCACCTCAACCTCGCGAGCTGTTACCGGCGACTGGGCGACGTGAAGCGCGCGGGCGAACAGGTTGTGCTGGCCCGGCAGTGCGTGGATGTGCTGCCGAATGACGGATACGGCGAGCTCGTCCGCGGCGAGTTGGCTCGGTTGGAACAGGCAATCCTGCCGGCGCAGGCGAGCTAGCGTGGGAAGCGGCTCTT
>DATNET010000150.1:0-2231 GCA_035606745.1 Tepidiformaceae bacterium | reverse complement strand
ATTTGTTTGTCGACGTGCCGCGCGTGCCGTACGACAAGCTCGTGGGCGAAGTACGCGGCGAAACGTCCGATGTGGTCCGCGAACGGGTGCGCCAGGCTCGCGATGTGCAGCGTGAGCGGTTTGCGGCGACGAACGGCCGCGTCGTGCTGAACGCGGACATGTCGCCACCGATGGTACGGGAGTTCGCGCAGGACCGGCTCGGCGATGGGGCGGCAGATGTCTTGCGGATGGCCGTCGACCGGCTCAACCTCTCGGCCAGGTCGTTCCATCGAGTGTTGAAAGTGGCGCGGACGATCGCGGACCTCGCGGGCAGCGGGCCGATCGAAACGGTCCACCTTGCCGAGGCGATTCAGTACCGGCAGCGCGTGGAGTAACGGTGGCGATTACTCGGGCTTTGATGCGGCGCTGCCGCCCATTCCCCGCATGAAGCGCTGCACGACGTCGGGGTTCAACCAGTTCCAGGGCGCGTTCGCCGTTTCCTGGACCCATGCCTCGAACTCACTCGAGGCGTCGGCCGTCATCGTCCCGAGCGCCACGTTTGAGGCGACCAGCGCGCTCGCCGCCTGAAACAGCTCTGCCCACCGGGCAAGGACCTCCGCGTACTGAGCGCCAAATTCGAGCGCCCGCCCGGAGGGGCCGAAGAATCCCTGTTTTCGCGGCATGCGCTAATCCCCTTGTGGCGATGGAGTATAGCGCATGGTGAAACGCGTCATGTGCTGACGAGTTTAGAACAGGTGTGTTGACATGCGAACGCATGTACGGGTAGGCTCGCGACATCTCAGTACGGATGTTCTAACACCATGGTCAACCCGATCGCGACTTTCCTCTTCGACGTGTTCCTCATCGGTTCGGCGTCATCGATCATCGCCGCAATGACGCTGGAATATCGCGCCAGCCGCGGACCTGCGGTGGGTCGCCGCCCGGTCCCGACGCGGACCGTTGCGGCGCGGCGGCGGCTACGACGCCGGAGCCTGCCGACTGGCTCGGCGAACCGCATGCCCCAATCGGCTGTCCTCAGCCGGCAATCGCCTGGTGGACCGTGGGCGCGGAGTGGAGGCAGCGCAGGTCTACTCTCCCGGTAGCCTCGGGCGTTTGCGGTCGGTATTCCGCTCGACGGAACGGACGCCGCGGATGATTTCCATGCGCGAGAGCAGACGCGACAGTTGCTCGATTCCGGTCGTTTCGAGTGTGGCGAGGATGCTGACAAGACCGTCGCCCGTCTCCTGCGTCCGGACACCCACCATGTTCACTTTGTCGTCCGTGACGACCGTGGTGATGTCGCGCAGCAGACCGACCCGATCCCACGCCTCGATGCGGACGGAGACGGGGTAGAGCTTCGTGACTGTGCCCCATTCGACTTCGACGATGCGCTCGCGCTCTTCTTCGTTGAGTACGTTATGGCAATCTGCACGGTGGACCGTGACACCGCGAGTACGGGTGACGTAGCCGACAATCTGGTCGCCCGGGACGGGATGGCAACAGCGCGCCATCGTAGTCAGCAAGTTCCCCACGCCGAGCACGCGGAGGCCCGGGCTGCCAAGCATTGCCGGCGCTTGTTTTTGCGGAAGAGCAGGTGGTGGCTCAGCGGCCGCTTCTTCATCCTGGATGACGGCCCCAAGACGGCGGGCGATGGAGCTCGTGCTGACGCCGCCATAGCCGAGCGCGGCAAGGAAGTCGTCCCACGAAGGGTAGTTGAACAGGGCGAGAAGTTGGTCCTGGCGCTCGCTCAGTTCCACGCCAAGGCGGCGCATCTCCTTGGCCACGAGTTCGCGGCCGCGTTCGATGTTTTCTGCGCGCTCCTGTTTTCGGAACCACTGCCGGATTTTCTCCTTGGAGTGTGCCGTCCGGACGTAGCCGAGATTCCCATTGAGCCAATCGCGCGATGGTCCCTTGCTGGTCCTGCTGCGAATGATCTCCACGACATCGCCGTTGCGAAGCGTCGCGTTGAGCGAGGTCATGCGGCCGTTCACCTTGGCGCCAACGGTCTGGTGACCAAGATCGGTGTGGATGCGGTAGGCGAAATCGAGCGGGGTGGCGCCGGCAGGCAGGTCAAGCACCGAACCTTTCGGCGTGTACACGAAGACCTGGTCCTGGAAGATGTCGGTTTTGACGCTCTCGATGAACTCCTCGGCCCCGGCAAGGTCCCGTTGCCAATCCAGGAGCTGGCGAAGCCAGGCGATGCGTTCTTCATCTTTGCCCTGTTGCTTGCCGCCCTCCTTGTACCGCCAGTG
>DATNET010000149.1:0-11490 GCA_035606745.1 Tepidiformaceae bacterium | reverse complement strand
GACCTCTTCGTAAGCCAGGTCCGGAGACGATTCCCACTCCTCGGAATCGTTGATCTCCATCCCTGCCTCGATTGGGAAGGGGCGCTCGGAGTCCGACCGCTCAAGCGCAATGCCGGCGAAGGCAATCAGACCGCCGGCGACAGCAACCACAGCGAAATTGCGGACAGGCACTGACACGACCGTGCGGGCGATCTCGCGCAAGCTGCGCTCAAAGGGGTCGCCTCCGCCGACGAATCCAGCGACCAGCCAGGCAAAGCCGAAGGCGATTACGCCCGGGGCCGAGCCCACCACGATTGCCAGGCCGAGCCGCTTCATGCGGCCCCAGCCTTCGCTCGACACGACGAGCCCGACGCCGCTGAGCAGCGTCGCAATGAGCGCGATCATCATCACGATGCTCGCGCGGTCATGCGTGCTTTGGGAGAGCTCACCAACCGTCAGGTCCAGCAGCCCCTGCGACGAGAAGCGGCTCAGTGATTGATCTCCTGTGTGGTCGAAAGCACCAAGTCCATCACGGTAGACCAACGCGGCCGACCGAGAGAGCACCAGCGCGCGCAAGTCGGGCGTGGACAGCTTCAGCAGTTCGTCGCGGCTCAGATACACCTGCAATGGGTAACCAGGGATGCTGTACGAGGAGGCGGTGCCCGTCTGGGCCTGAAGGCGCAGTTGGTCGGCGCCGCCGGCGAGCACCCGATCGATGTCCGTGGTGACTGCTACCCCGGCCTGGATGACGTTCGACGCCGCGGCCGGCTCGGTTGCCTGACGAATGCTCACACTGAGGATGAGCACGAAGACGGAGACGATGAGGACCGCCGTGAAGAGCGCCCGGCGGCCATGGGAAACGGCGTCGTCGTGGCCAGCGAAGGCGCGCCGTCTCTCTGCGCGCAAGTCGGCTCCAGCGGTCGTCTCAGCCATCGCCGGGTTACACGAGCCGGACGACGATCGTCCCGGCGATGCGATCGTGGAGTGTCCGGCGATGGGAATCGAATGCCGCCCAGATGAAGCCAAGGGCCGCGAGGAGGAAGGCGCCGCTCACGGCTGCCCCTGCCGCGGCCGTCGAGGAACGCATAATGAATGCCGCGATAACGCCGGCCGCGATGATGATGAGGTAGATAAGCAGCCCGATCACGCGGGCCACCGAACCGAGCACACCGAGAGGCCGGCCATCCGAACGGATGACCATGATTTGCATGACGGCCGCACCAACGGTCTGGCCTTTCCACGCAAGCCCGATGAAGAAGTACAGCAGCAGGGCCGGCGCGATCGCGCCCACGCAACCCCAGAAGATGTTTATCGACGTGGCCGACGGGTCGACTTTTTCAAAGTTCGACGAGATGAGCACCACGAGCGACCCGGCCGTGACAAGCAGCGAAGCGATGATGAACAGGACGAGCACATCCAGTGCACCCGCCGCAACCCGGGATTCGAACGACGCGTAGCTGATGCGGAGCGACGCTCTTCGTCCTCCGCGCATCTCTGCGGCTGCGGCCCGGCTCGCTGTCATACGCTGTTCGCAGTCTAGCGCGCCGAAGGTAACGGCATAGAAGATGACGCGCGGCGCATGGCGTCAGGCGGGCCGCCCACCGGGTGGCCCTCTCAGCTATCCTGCAGCCATGTCGATCCACTCGGCGGCGGTCGGAACATCGGGCGAATCCGGCACGCCAGCTGTCGAATATCGGCCATGGCATCCGGCGGTGTGGGTCCTGATCATCGTCGCCGCGCTGGTGGCGGGGAGCGCGGGAGGAGGAGCGTTGACGCTCTTCTGGTCCCGTGGACCCCTGGCCCCGTACCAGTATCACCTCTGGCGCTGGGAGGCCGACACGGTGGTGGGGACGGCGTTCGCGCGCATTGGGATTGCCCACAGCCCGGACGATGCTTCCGGCGAACTTGCGATCCGGCAGTATTTCAAGCTTACGAGCGAAATCGCGGCCGCCAACAACACGGCCACGCCCAACCTGAACCTGATCGACACACTGACCAACGAGCGTGCCAACTACCAGCACGACGTCGAGGCGACGCTCGAGCGCTGGATCGACCAATCTGTCGCGGCCGAGGGACTCCAACGTGAACTACCGCTGTTCAACGACGTTTCACTGACCTGGCCGCCCGTCGCGTTCGACCTCACGAGCCCGCCGCAAATTTTGGTGCGCTCGCCCCGCGACAAAATCCAGCGGCTGAACGACACGCTGCTGAAGAACGGCCTGAGCCTGCGCGATATCGAAAATATTGAGCAGCAGACCGACACGAAACAGATCGTTTCAATCGTCGTGCCGCTGGGCGGCATCGCCGCGTACCCCGCAATCGTGGACAACGACGAAGACTACGATTCGCTCCTCAACACCGCCGCGCACGAATGGACCCACCACTACCTCGCGTTCTACCCATTGGGGCAGATTTTTTACAGCAGCAGCGACGGCGAAACCCTGAACGAAACGACCGCGAACATCGTCGGGCAACATCTGGGCGACCTCGTACGAAAGGCACACCCGATAACCCTGCCGGCCGGCCAGGACGGGAGCGCACCAGCGGGCCCGCCGCCCACCGTCGACTTCAACACGGAGATGCACAACCTGCGGCTCAAGGTGGACGCCCTGCTGGCGCAGGGGAAGATCGCCGAGGCGGAAAAGGCGATGGACGACGAGCGCGTGTACCTGGACCAGCACGGCATTACGATCCGCGAGATCAACCAGGCGTATTTTGCTTTTTACGGCACCTACGGAAATACGGCCGAGTCATCGAACCCGATTGGCCCAAAAGTGGAAGAGGTATGGTCACTGACGCAGGATGTGGGGAAGTTCTTGCGCGCGATGCGAGAAGTCACAAGCGTCGCGGACCTGGACCGGACGATCGCCGCGTTGCAGGCGACCCAGTAGGGGGCTTGGCCCAACGATGATTCAGCTTCGGGCTGCATCGCAGAACAGTATCAGACCTTCTGTTCAGGGGTCGACGACGCTCGAACAACGATGCATTCCGGCGCTCCGGCGCGTCTTGCAATCCGATCGCGGCGGCTGTTGCTGATCTGCTGGCCCCCGCTGCGGGACCCTACCCGAATCTCCGCATGAGCACGGCCAATCGTCGGGTCGGTTTCATCCGGGACGCACACGACGAAGAGACCTTCGTCCAAGAAATCGGAAACTCGCAGCCGAATGAGGCCGTAGCCCTGGAGACGTTGGGCGCTTGTCAATACCTGGTCCCAGGACACCATGGACTCCCGATAGGCGGATAGACCCGCTTCTGGCTCCCTCCCGGGCCGTGGCGCCAGACGAAGCCTGAACTCGCCGGCATACGGTCGATCCCCTTCCGCATACCAGCTCCCCGGAAAGATGCGCATGAGTAGCCATTCGTCGGGTGGTACGTCAGGAAAGCTGGGCTGCAAGATAGCCGATCGCTTCGCTTAGATCCGAGAACGCCACATCGTCGCCGTACTCGTCGCCCCTGACGCACGTCACCTCGAAGTGTGGCTCCGCGCTCGGATCAATGGAAACGATGCCTATTGCATTTGCAGTTTCAATGCGTAGTTCGATGCCTTCGTCGCGGAGTACCTCCGCCGTGGCGTGAGTGAGACCAGGAATTGACGCCTCTGCCGCTTCGAACGCCTCGGCGGCCCGCTGCCGCGTCGCGTCATCTGGATGAACGCCCCGAGCCAACGCGTCGCGTTGGATTGCGCGAAAGATGCGCTCTGCGGCCGCACTCCCGTGCCCACCGCTGCTGGAATCAATCGATGAGAACGCTCGCTTTGCCATATCCAACCGGCCCTTCTCTACGTCGCGAAACTGAGCACGGGCGTGAGACCATGTTGGCTGGGGACGTAGGAGTCGAACCCACACATACGGAACCAGAATCCGCTGTCCTACCATTAGACGAGTCCCCAGCGTGACGCCAGAATACCACGCCGCTGCGATGTCGCTCCACACAGAGCCGGACGGCGGCTACAGGCTGTGCTGCGCCTTCGCCCGAGCCCGGCGCAAGCGTTCGAGGGACCGCTCTCGGCCGAGCAGAGCCATCGATTCGAACAGCGGTATGCCGTGGGCGTGCCCTTCGGCAGCCACATATAGGACGGTCACAAACTTCCGCAATTTCATTGCCAACGGCGCTTCGATGGCACGAATGGCTGCCTCGATGCGGTCCTTTGCCCACTCGGCCTCGTCGAGCGGGTCGAGTTCGGCGAGCGCTGCGTCGAGCACGCGGACCGCAAGGGCCGTGTCGCCGCCCAGCTTTTCGGACAGCGCCTCCGAAGGGTAATCCATCGGCTCCTCGCTGAAGAGGAACGCGACCATGGGCGCAATTTCGTCCAACCGCGCGATGCGTTCGCGGAGCAGTGGCGCGATGGCGAAGATGAGCCCAAAATCCAGCGGCCTCGGCACGCTTACGGGCAGCCGTTGTTCGCACCACTCCGAGACGGTTTCCACCCAACGCTCATCGCTCATCGCACGAATGTAGTGCCCGTTCAGGAAGTTCAGCCGCTCGGCATCGAAGATGGCGGGGTTCGGCACGACGCGCGCGAAATCGAAGTGCTGCTTGAGGTCTTCCAACGTCACGATGCTGGTGTGGTCGTCCAGCGACCAGCCGAGGAACGCGAGGAAATTGACCATCGCCTCGGCGAGATAGCCGTTTTGCCGGTAGTCGAGCGTCGAGACATCCCCGCTGCGCTTGCTCAGCTTTTTCTTGTCCGGGCCGAGGATCAGCGGCAGATGGACCCACACGGGTGCTTCCCAGCCAAGCGCTTCATAGAGCTGGATGTGCTTCGGCGCACTCGAAATCCACTCGTCGCCGCGAATCGTGTGGGAAATCTCCATCTCGGTGTCGTCCACCACGACACCAAGGTGGTAGGTCGGGAAACCATCGGACTTGAGCGCGACAAAGTCGTCTTGAAGCGCGTTTTCGAACACGATGTCGCCGCGGACAAGGTCGTGGAGGATGGTCTGCCCTTCCTGTTTCATCTTGAAACGGACGACGAAACGTTCGCTGTTTGCACGGCGGTCGGATTCGGCGCGGGGGATGTCGCGGCAGAGGCCGTCGTAGCCCGGCGCGCGATGGGCTTCAGCCTGCGCCTTGCGCATCTGGTCGAGCCGTTCGGCGGTACAAAAGCAGCGATAGGCCTTGCCCTGGTCGATGAGCGACAGCGCCGTCTTTTGATAGAGCGGCAAACGCTGCGACTGGTAGTACGGACCGTGTGGACCGCCAACGCCAGGCCCCTCGTCCCAATCAATGCCAAGCCACGTCAGGCTTTCCATGATGGCCGGCACCGATGTCTCGACCAGCCGGGCCTGGTCCGTGTCTTCGATTCGGAGGAGGAACTGTCCACCATTGGCACGGGCGAACGCCCAACTAAAGAGCGCTGCGCGAATGTTACCGATGTGAGGGTCCCCGGTGGGGCTGGGGGCGTAGCGCGTCCGGACGGGCTTCATGCGTGGAACTCCGGATCGGGATTGCCGCCCGTAGTGTCGTCATCAAGCGACGCCGGCGCGGCCAACAGGTATGGCAACGCTAGCTGTTCGAGCCCGATCGCGCGAACCGCGGCCTCGAAGTCAGGCGGGATGGGCGCAGTCACGGTCAGCACGCCGCCAGCCGGGTGGGGGATGCGGAGCTGCCACGCGTGGAGCATCTGGCGTCCATCGCCACCCTTGCCGTAGACGCGGTCGAACAGGACAGGTGAGGCTATTGCCGCAAGATGGACGCGGATCTGGTGGGTGCGGCCGGTTTCCGGCCGGAGCAGCAGAAAGGCGCAGTGGCCATCGTCGCCCAGGGACTCATACGCGGTGCGGGCATCGCGGCCATGGCGGGCAATGGCCATCTTCGTGCGGTCGCCGGGGTGGCGGCCGATGTCCGCATCGATGACCGCGCGCGGCCGGTCCGGGACGCCATCAGTGAGCGCAAGGTACGTTTTGCGCGTGGTGCGCGCCTCGAACTGGGCACTCAACGAAGCCTGCGCGGCCGGCGTTTTGGCCAACAACAGGACGCCACTTGTATCGCGGTCCAGGCGGTGGACGATGCCGGGCCGCTCGACATCGAAGCTGGCGGCCAGGCTGCCCAGCCGCTGCAGCATCCAGAGCGCGACTCCGGGGCTGGTATCGCCGGGGGCACCGTGGACAGCCAGCCCGGGCGGCTTATTGACGGCGATGAGCCAGTCATCCTCGAACAAGACGGGGATATCGAAGTTCGCCGGGATCGCCTCGTGGGGCGTTTCCGGGACATCGAGACAGAGTTCGTCGCCCGGCTGCACCTGGCCGGATTTTCGTACCGCTTCGCCGTTGATAGAGACGTTGCCGCCGGCGATGAGCCGTTGCAAACGAGCGCGGCTCAGGTCGGGGTAGGCAGCGGCGAGGACGGCATCTATTCGTCCGGAGCTTGCGGCTCGGAATTCGCGGCGGCCGGTCGTGGGCCTGTTTCTCGTGTCATTGCCCATAGGAGGAGGCACACACCAATCGTGATGGCCGAATCGGCCACATTGAACGCGGGCCAGTGCGGAACCTTGATGAAATCCACAACTTGTCCGCTGACGAGCCTATCGATGAGGTTGCCCACGGCACCGCCCAGCATCAGCGCGAGGCCGGCGCGCATCAGCGGGTGGGCGAACCCTGGATTGAACAGATAGATCAGGATAGCAGCCATGCCGATAAGGCTTGTGACTACAAGTAACGGCCCGGCGTGCTGAAGGAGGCCAAAGGCCGCGCCGGTGTTCGTGATGTGGACGAGGTGGACGGGCCAATTCGAGGGCCACGTGTCGCCCGGGCTCAGTGTGTGGCGAACACCCCACTTCGTGAGCTGGTCCAGCCCCACCACGAGAACCGCGAGCGCCAGGAACCAGGCATCGCCGGGCCGGACCGCGATGGCGGGTCGATGGACGTGCGCGTGTTGCGGGGCGCGAAGCTCTTCCACCTGATCATCTTAGAGAATACGGGTGCGCCGGCGGGGTTCCTTTCCTCGTGGTTAGTCGGGAGCTTCCGCGGACATTTCGGTGTCGTCGCGGCGAACGGGGCCGCGGGCGAAGGTAAACAGCAACAACAACGCCCCAACGGTGATGCACGAATCAGCGACGTTGAAGGCAGGGAAACGCGGGAAGTGGATGAAGTCCACGACTTCGCCGTTGAACGCCCGGTCGATGAGGTTGCCCACGGCCCCGCCGAGCATGAGGGAGAGGCCTGCCAGTAGCCACGGGTCGCCAGAACGGGATTTGAGCGCGTAGATGAGGATACCGGTCGCGCCCAAAAGGCTCGCAACCACCAGTATTGGGCCGCTTCCCTGCAGGGTACTGAACGCGGCGCCGTTGTTGGTGTAGTGGACGAAGTGCACGGGCCAGCTGCTGGGCCATGAATCGCCATATGCCAGCGTGTGCCGGATGAGCCATTTGGTGGACTGGTCGAGGACAACCACCGCTGCGGCGAGCGCCAGCACCCAGCCATCGCGCGCGCGGAATCGCGGCCGTTGGTATGGGGTGACCGCCGTACGCTTTGTTTCGCTAACCGGTGCCTCGTCCATCCCATCGATGGTAGCCAATCGCGCCGAACGGTCTTGTTGCAGCCCGACAGGTAAGGGGCATTTTTCTTGCCCCGCAAAGATCCAACCAGCTACGCTGAATGCACCGGACGTTGTACGGCCCCGTCGATGATGCGCGAAACGTTCTTAACATCGCGTTGCGGGTGGCCGTTGAGGAGAGTTGGAACATGGCGATGCAGGCGACGCGCGAAATGCGCCCCGATGGGAAACTGCGGCTCCCACCGGGCCAACACCTCACGAATGGCTGGCCGGTGCTGCACTACGGAAACATCCCGCGCATCGACCTTGCGAGCTGGAAGCTGCACGTTTGGGGGTTGGTCGAAGAGGAGAAGACGTTCACGTGGGATGAATTCAACGCTCTCGGCAACGAAACGGAGTTGAACGACATCCACTGCGTGACGACCTGGAGCAAGTACGACAACACGTGGGAGGGCGTCCCGTTCAAGGCGCTGCTGGACAACATCCAGCTCAAGCCGGAAGCGAAGTTCGCAATGATCCATAGCTACGGCGGCTACACCACCAACGTCCCGCTCGAAGACCTGATGCGCGAAGGCGTGATGTTCGCGCGCAAGCACGATGGCGAGGAGCTGACGAAGGAGCACGGCTGGCCGATGCGCCTCGTCGTCCCGCACCTCTACTTCTGGAAGAGCGCGAAGTGGATCGGCGGCATCCAGTTCCTCGACCGCGACCGGCCGGGCTTCTGGGAGACGTACGGCTATCACATCTACGGCGACCCGTGGCGCGAAGAGCGCTACAGCTGAGCCGACTACGGAGGCGCAGATGCCCGCGCGACGTCCGGCGAAAATTTCGCGGGGAAAAGCGAGCCAGCAGAGGCGCCAATCGCGACGGCGGCGCCCACCACCAAGACCTTGCTCGGTGCCCATGACAACCGCGGGCGCCAGTAAAAAACGCTGAACAGTCGCGTCATCGGACCAATCCTTCCGCAATCTGGTACACCTGCTTCAAGGGCAGCCCATCTGCAGTGACCCGCGTCATGATGCCGCCGCTAAAGAATGCGATAGCCGAGTTGCCGTATCCGATGTCGGGTAGGATTGGGGCGAGGATCGCTGCGGGAATACCGTCAACGTTTCCGGCGCTCCATCTATCTGCTGGGCCAAAAGCCTGGGCCCAGGCGACCTCCGACTGGTAGCGATAGATCGCGAAAGAGCCGCCATACACTCCCTGGGACTCGTCTGGCGCGACCTCGAATCGAGCCTCCGCCGCTATGGGGTGACCATCGCAAAGGACAACCGGCCCACCGCTGGGCGGCGATGAGGAACTCTTCGGCGGCATGTACGTAAGGTCAATGCGCACACCGGTGCCCTCCGCCGCAGTCAATTCAGCATTCGAATACTGCCCACATACGCCCTCTGGAGCAGGGTCAAGCGAGACCACGATGCCGTTCACGCGCCCCTGGAACAGAGGCTTGACTTCGTCCGCGTTCTGGTACGGCACGTACCACCATGGCTGCGACGTGTCAGGCGTCGCTCCAGGAATCGGCGTAACTTCGCGGCCCGGCGGGTCGATATAGTTTGGCCCCTTCCCGGGGCCCTTGCCCGGCGGGTAGGGCGGCCAGGACGCTCGCGTCGGTACCGGTGTTTGGATCGTGAGCACCTCTCCCGCTTGGACGCCACTCCCGTCCCCGACCGACCGGGCCACGATGAAGGCGGCCGAACCGGCCACGAGGGCCACGGCTGCCAACCCCGTGACGCCCAGCCAACGTTTTCGTTGGTTATTTGCGTTCTTGAACATCGGTCAACTCCTCGACGTCTGGTGACCCGCGCGCCACACCTGTTAGCCGCCATAGTGCATTGGGTACCAGTTGGCGAGCGCCGTTTTGTTCCCTACGCCCACCTTCGTATAGATGCTTTGAACGTGTGCCTTGACTGTGTTCACAGAGATGCGCATGTCGTAAGCAATCATCTGATACGAGTGCCCGAGGGAGAGGTAGTCCGCTACTTCCAGTTCGCGCTGGGTAAGAATTCGTTCGCTTGGGCGCATCATCAGGCCTGCCGCGCCGGGCGTAGTACCCGTTCAGACGCCGGGGAGGGTGATTTAGTTCCCCAATGGGGTCAAGCTCTCTTGATTCAGCGCTGCCGGGCGCGAATACGGCGCCTCGGGCAACCCCGAATCCGGCATCTTCAGAACTGCATGATCGCCCGGCCCGCGATCTTGCCCGCGGCGAGCGCGTCGGTGGCCTCGTTGATGTCGTCCAGCTTGTAGCGCGCGGTGACCATCGCATCTAGGTCGAGGTCGCCCTCCTTGAACCAGCGCAGGAACATCGCGAAGTCGCGGTCTGGGCGGCAGGAGCCGCCAATGCTGCCGATGTACCGCTTTTCGTTGAGCAGCAGGTCAGTCGCGTTCAACTCCACGGGGGTTTGTGGGACTCCCACGAGCACGGCCGTGCCTCCGCTCTTCGCCCCGAGTACGCCCGAGCGAGCGGCCGGCATGATCTGCTCCATCGTCTTGCGCACGCCAATGCAATCGAAGGCGTAATCGACGCCTGCCACCCATCGGCCGAGCATGTCCTGTTCGTCCTTGCTCTCCGTGAGCCCGCGAATCGCTTCTACGGGGTCAACCTCCGAGGCATTCACACCCACGGTGGCCCCGAACTTCTTTGCGAACTCCAGTTTTTCGTGGTCGAGGTCGACGGCGATGATGGGGTCGGCACCGATGACTGCGGCGGCCGCGATGGCGGACAGGCCCACGCCGCCGACGCCAAAGATCGCGACGCTCTGGCCCTTCTTCACTCCGGCCGTGTAGTACACGGCACCGGCCCCCGTCATCACGGCGCATCCGATAATGGCAGTCACATCAGTGCGTTCGTCCTTGCCGATTTTCACGATGTATTGCTCATCGGCGATGGTGTTGTCGGCCCATGTGAACGAATTGCCGGTGCGGGCCGTCTCGCCACCGCCGATATCGAGGACGATGCCTTCGGCCCGGCGGCTCTCGTTTTCTCCGTCGCGCGGCACCCACGTGACCATGACGTGGTCGCCTTCCTGTACGTGCTTGACCTCTTTGCCAACAGCAAGCACCACGCCCGTCGATTCGTGGCCGAGGATCTGATTGACACCACCACCTCGAGGCCGGTGCATCTGGTGGAGTTGCGAATGGCAGATGCCAGAGGCGAACTGCTTCACGACCACCTGGTACGGACCGGGGTCGGGCAGCTGCACATCGCGGATCTGAAGTGGACCGGCTTCCGCGGGGACGACAACGACTCGGGCAGGGGTGGGCATGGCAATTCTCCGGGGGAGGGTGCGGGGATTCTAACAAGTTGGCAGCACGGTCGTGTGGGCGGCGCCAGGACAGTGACAGTCAGCCCGTGAACAGCACGCGCCCGGTGCGGCCATCCCACCAGAAGATGGCAGCCTGTTCAAAGTCCCGCGCGAGCACAAGCGCCTCATCGACTTCGACTCCGAAAACCGCGAATGACGGCTCATCGTGGGTCTGGCCGGGATCGTAGCCCCGCGCCGAAACGTAGCAAAAGCTCCCCTCATCGAGCATCTCTTCGAGCCATTCATTCCTGGTCTCGTTCTCGCCCTCAGGCAGATATTCCATGCCCGGGTTGCAAGCCGTGACGATCGCGAATGGGGGCGCGGCTTCGCCGGACTCGCCGTGGCGGAACCGCCGTGTTCCGCTTGCAAAGTCCACCTCGTAGGTCGCGCTGAGGTACGCATCGACCAATGAAGCGGGGAGCGAATTCGAGCCAGCTCCGTGTCTCATAGAGGTAGGATACGTGAGCGGAGGATGACCGATGACGAGCGACAGGCCCGCGGGCGCTCACACAGCCAGATCCAGCGGTGATCGCGCGGTCGCGCTCATGCGGCAACTCGACGCGCTGAAGACGGATGCGCCGGGCATCGCAGATCCGACCGAGCGGGTCCTCGCGCGCGTCATCGATTTCTGGGCAGGGCTGGCTCTCCTCCTGTTCCTCGGGATGGGCACGACCGTCATCGCCTACGCAACAGGGAACGTGCTCGTCGATTCGAC
>DATNET010000198.1:0-2973 GCA_035606745.1 Tepidiformaceae bacterium | reverse complement strand
ACTTCTCCAAACGCCGGCTCAGGTCCAGAAGTTCCATTCCAAGGCGCCACTCATTGCTCATTTGTCATCGCTCATCGCTAAGAGCCGCCACTTCTCAAGACGCCGCCAAGGCCGCAAAGGTTCCAACCTCATTACTCATCGCTCATTGCTCATCGCTCATCGCTACGAGCGAAGTACTTCGGAATCGCATCCCTCGCTATACTTCAGGCCAGATGGACCAGAAACCGCTCCTTCGCAAAGCCCAGGCCGATAACGTCCTCGAACGCACGGCGATGCAGCTGCAACAGCTCCTCGCGGAGGCGTGTGCGGAGCTCGTGCCGTTCCCTTCATTCCCCAATGCACTCTTCACGAACGCCGTCGAATGTGAGGGCGACATCGTCGGCACGCCGGACCGCGGATGCGTCGTCGTCGGCGAAGATGGTGAAATTTACGAGCTCGAATTCGGCATCGACCACGACTCCATCGAACTCACCGGCTCCTGGGACCCCGTCACCGCCCGCAAGGAGACCAGGAAAAAGCTCGACCTGCATCCCCGTGACTACATCGTCTATGCCTACAACGGCCTTGTCGCGGTCACCGAGCTCTTGCTGGAACGCGCCGCGGAGAGCAGCGAACAATGAAGCGCGCGTTCAGGACGCTGATCCTTCTGGGCGCCGCCGCTACGGCCGTGGCCGTGGCGCTCAGAGTGCTCGCCTCGCGACGCGCCCAACCCGAGCCCGAGATCCCGATCTGGAATCCGCCCCCAAAGCCCGAACCATCCCCGTCCGTGCCCACGGCCGAAACAGCACCCGAGCCCGCCGTCGAAGTCCCTGGCCCATCCGCCGAAGAACCAGCTGAGCGCGAGGCCGCGCCGCCAGCCGTCGAAACGTCTGGGCCCACCGAGCCCACGGCAGACGCTGCGCCTGAAGTGATTGCTCCAGAGCCCGCCGATTTCGCAACCGCCGAGCCCGACCTGTCCGTGGACGACGAAGTCATCGCCGCCGCCGAAGCCGAGCGAGATGACTTCCTCAGCCGCGCCTTCGACCGGTTGGCAACAGCGGAGCTCGAGCCACCGGTGTCAACGCCGGAGTCGCTTGAGGTTGACGCCCCACAGCCGGACCTCGAGCCAGCACTCCCCACGTTCGAAGCACCTCCTGAACTCGAGGCTCCCGGCCCAGCGCAGGACTCTGCACCCACACCCGAAGCCGCTCCCGTGCTGGAGCCAGATCGAGCACCAGAAGCGTCAGTCGCGCCTCCGGCGCCCGAGGCCGCCGGCCAACACGAGCCGCTCTCGCCGCCGGAACCAGAGCCGCTTCCTGAGTCGCTCGAAGAGGCTCTGAGCGGCCTCGATTACGTCCCGATTCAACCGCCGCCCGCCCGTAATGCCGAATCCTACCTCGACGAAGGCAACGTCTACTTCAACGTCGGGCAATATGCCCTCGCCATCGAACGCTACTCCCGTGCCGCTGAACTCGACCCCAGGCTCATCGCTGCGTACTACAACCGCGCCAACGCCCGTACGCGCGCTGGCGAATTCGACCTCGCCCTCGAAGACTACGACCGGGCGCTTAGCCTCCAACCCGATGACGCCGACGCGCTCAACAACCGCGGCATGCTTCATCTCTATCGCACGAACTACGCGGCTGCCCTCCGGGACTTCAACGCTGCCCTGGCCGCCGACCCATCGGACACCACCGTGATGGTGAATCGCGGCCTGGCCAACCTTCACGGTGGCGATGCGCGCGCCGCCCTCGAAGACTTTCGCCAGGCCACGACAGCCGACGGCCGCGACGCAGCGGCGCACTACGGCGCCGCCCAGGCAGCCGCGGCCCTCAACGACCGGGCCGCCGCACTTCAATCCATCGAGAGTGCGCTGCAGATCGATCCCGCCTACGCCCGTGAAGCAGCTGGCGACCCACGACTCGCCATCCTCCAGGGCGATGAGACGTTCCTCCGCCTCTTGCGCGAAAGCGGCACGCGCTCGACCTAGACAACACCATGACCCTCGAAGAGACCCTCGCTGAACTGCGCGCCCTCGCCCACCCGGCCCGCCTGCGCGAAAACGCCCGCGTCGCGATCCCGGCCGACGGTCTGGGCATCACCATTCCCGCGCTTCGAAAGCTCGCCAAAACGCTCGGCCCAGACCACAAACTCGCGCTCGAACTGTGGGCGACCGGCATCCATGAGGCGAGGCACCTCGCGGCCATGGTCGATGATCCCGTGGTGGTCACCGAAGCGCAGCTCGAACAGTGGGTCGGAGACTTCGATTCCTGGGACATCTGCGACGGCGCCTGCGTCCTCTTCGAACGGACGCCCTTCGCGTGGGCCAAAGCAGTCGAATGGTCCGAGCGCGAAGAGGAGTTCGTCCGCCGCGCTGCCTTTACGCTCACTGCCTACTTCGCCGTCCACGACAAGTCCGCAGATGATGCCCGGTTCCTCGCCCTGCTTCCGCTCATTCGTGCGTGCGCTGACGACGACCGGAATTTCGTGAAGAAGGCCGTGAACTGGGCGCTCCGCAGCATCGGCAAACGCAACCTCGCGCTTAACGCCGCCGCCATCGACATGGCGGAGCAGATTCGCGCGGATGGGACGCGCTCAGGCCGCTGGATCGCATCCGACGCCCTTCGCGAGTTGCGGAGTGACGCAGTCCAGGCGCGGCTGCGGAGGACTGTTACGAGAACAGGGCCGTCAGGTTCAGGCTAAAGCCATCGAGAGCGAAACCCGCGTCCGCGCTCGTCAAGTTTGAATCGCCCGTATACGTCTGCGCGGAGCCGTCGGGCCGATGGACGGTGACGCTCCTGGTCCTGGGGCGTAAGACCCATACCCGGGCTGTGCCAGCTGCGAGGTATTCATGAACCTTCTCGCTGATGTCTGCGTCGCGATCGTCTGGAGAAACGACTTCGACTGCAAGGTCGGGAAAGCTGTCGTAGAAGCCTCTATCGGTGAACTCACTGAGCCGTTCGGCGGCGACCCAGTGTGCATCCGGAGCGCGGA
>DATNET010000194.1:0-2580 GCA_035606745.1 Tepidiformaceae bacterium | reverse complement strand
AACGCCTCCATCGCCGAGGAGACGGGCAAGACGCGCGCCGCGACCGTCTCCGCGCCAGCCCGGTACACGCTCTCGACGACCTGTTCCAGCAGCGTCTCCTTGCTTTCGAAGTAGTACGAGATGACGCTCTTGCTGATGTTCGCGCGCCGTGCAATTTCGGCCATGGTCGTGCGGGCGTAGCCGAATTCCACGAGTGTGTCGATCGCCGCATCGATGAGCTGGGCCCGGCGGGCAGCCTCGATGAAGGTAGGCTCGGGTCGGCCGCCGGGTACAATTTTCGTCCGCATGGCCGAACTTTAGCACGCCCGACCGACAATGCAAGGGGAACTCAGCCGCCAAGGACGCCAAGGATTTTCTTGAGTTCAGCCCGCAGCCAGGCGGCGGCGCTCAGGCTCGGGATGCGCGCGCATATCCAAAATTCTTGGCGCTCTCGGCGTCCTCGGCGGTAAAACGTCCGTTCTGGCTCAGGAAGCCTGGAGGAATTCCACCCAGTTGCCATCCGGGTCTTCGACGATGGCGATGGTGATGCCGGGCCGGAATTCGCGGATGCCGACGGGCACCTTGTAGCCGCCGGCCTCACAGGCGGCCACCACTTCGGCGATGTTCGAGATCGAGATCGTGAAGTAGCGGTAGCCAGCGGAGCCCTGGATGCCGCCCGGCGCTGCAGGGGCGGGAGCTGCTGCTTGCTTGAGCAGCTTGATCAGGGTGGTCCCGCACATCAGCCGGTGCATGGTCGTGCCGCCCCCGGCCGGCATATCGCCCACGTGCTCGAAGCCCAGTGTGTCGCGATAGAACGCGAGCGACTTTTCGCTGTCGTGGATGACGATGCCGAGGTCGATAGAGTCCTTGGTTAGCTTGACGCCCAAATGCGTCCTCCAAAATGCGTGATGCGGGCAAGCATACAGGCCCGAGCCACGCTAACCACGCCAACCGCCAAGGACGCAAAGAGCGCCAAGAGCTCTGTGGGCCAGCCTCGCTCAGAAAAGCATCACTCCAATCCGGAAATCTGGCGTTCTTGGCGTCCTTGGCGTCCTCGGCGGTTGATCCGATGCCCAGTAGCAGCCCAGGCTCGATAATCGTGCCATGACCGATTCGAGCTCCAGCCAGCGCGTGGTGGTCGACCTTGGCTGTGGTTCGCGGAAGAAGCCCGGCGCGATAGGGCTCGATATCGCACGTATCCCGAACGTCGACATTGTCGCCGATGTCATGAAGACGCTGCCGTTTCGCGAGAGCTCCGTCGACGAAGTGTTCGCATCGCACCTCGTCGAGCACGCGGAAGACCTCATGGCCCTCATGGGCGAGGTCTGGCGGATTTGCAAGCCCGGCGCGCTCGTGCACTTTCGCTTCCCCCACGCGACGACGCCGTTCGGCATCTGGCGCGACCCCACGCATCGCCGCGGCGTCTTCCTGGCGACGTTCAACTACTGGGACCCAAGCACGTTCGATGGCGCCTACTTTGGCTATTACCATCCCGCGAAGTTCAAAATCGTGAAGCAGCGGCTGATGTACAACATGAACGCCGACACTTTCCTGCCGGGCCGCGGCCGCCGCGTCGTTGGGCGCATCGTGGATGCCGTAGCGAATCGCAACGACCGCTGGCAGTATTTCTGCGAACGTTTCTGGGGACAGTTCCTGGGCATCGAAGAGTGCCAGATCTGGCTCCGCGCGCTCAAGTAAACGGTTCACCGCCAAGGGCGCCAAGGGGCTTTGGAGAGAAGTTTTACAGGCCGCCTCCGAGATGGCCGATGCTGCGGCCACCGTATCGAATTCGGATTAAATACAAACCTTTGCGTTCTTGGCGTCCTTGGCGGCTAAACGCTAACGGAAGTGCGGCAGGACCGTTTCCGCGAAGAGCTTCGCTGGTTCGCGGGTGTCGCGGCCGAAGAATTCCATCACGAACATCGTGCATCCGAGGTCGATGTGCTTGTGGAGCTGTTCGCGGACGCGTTCCGGCGTGCCCGAAATTGCGAGCGGCCCGGTGGGGTCGCCCATGTGCCCGCCGAAGATCTTCTTCGCGGTCTCAACCATCGGTCCGGCACTCGCTTCGTCGGGGGCGATAGTGACGAGGCACTGCTGGCTGACAACGATGTCTTCGAACGGCCGGCCGGCATCGGCGCAGTGCTGCTTGAGCACGTCGATCTTGTGCGGCAGGCCAGCATGTTGGGCGGCGAGGTTGTTCCAAATGTTCGCCTCGCGGGCAGCCAGCTTGAGCGTTACCTTTTCGCCCGCTCCGCCGATGAGGATTGGCGGCGTGCGCATCGGCTTTGGCTCGCAGACCACGTTCGTGGCCTGCACGTACTTGCCTTCGAACGTGACCGGGCCGTCTTCGCCCCACATGCGTTTGAGCAGCACAACGGTTTCGCGGAGCTGTCCGAGCCGGTCTCTTGTCGAGAGGAACGGCACGCCGAAGTCGGTGAACTCGCGCGGCATCCAGCCCGCGCCCAGGCCCGGGATGATGCGGCCCTCGGCGATGTTATCGATCGTCGCGATCGTCTTGCCAAGCTGCGCGGGGTTGCGCATGCCCGCCGGGGTGACGAGCGTGCCCAGCTCGACGCGCTGCGTGACGCCGGCGAGCGCGGC
>DATNET010000180.1:0-3880 GCA_035606745.1 Tepidiformaceae bacterium | reverse complement strand
CGAGCCAGAACCGGCAGGGGCGCGCTAGCTCATCCTCCGCAACGCGGCACTCAAGCCAGGAGCTGTCCGTCGCCTTATGGACGCTTGCGGGCTGTGACATTGATTCGGCAGGCAAACAGCGACGGTGCGTGACTCGCGAGCCATCGCGTGGCCCGGGGATTATCCAGCCGCCCCAGCACGGCCCGAACGCCCGGGACACCCCCGAAGAGTTCGCAATCGTGCCCTGAGACGTGGACGTCCACGAAGCCGGCCCGCTCGACCATCCGGCGCATTGCGGCTGGAGTGAAGAACCGGATGTGCGGGTCTCTCCATGGCTGCTCCACGGAGAGTTCGTCGCCGTAGGGGTGCCATCTCCCGAACAACAGCATGTCCGCTCGGCGGCGCCAGTAGACGACGTTGGGGCAGGTGGCGAAATACGTGCCGCCCGGCTTCAGCACCCGCAACGCCTCAGCGGCGGCGTGGTGCGGCGCCCAAAGGTGTTCGAGCACTTCGATGCAGATCGCGGAATCGAAGGAACTGTCGGGGAACGGCAGCGCGGCCGCATCCTCTATGAGGCGGACGTCGAGGCCGCGAGACTGCGCCGTGTGGACCGCCGACGGCGAAACGTCGACGCCAACGTAGTCGCGGCCGTGGTCCGTGAGAAATCCTCCGGCGGTTTCTCCGTTCCCGCATCCCACGTCCAACACGCGGCCGCCCGTCGCCTGCAAGAGGAGGCGCTCCAGGTCCTCCGTGAGGTTGCTCGGAGGGTTGAACCCGGCATCGGTCCAGTACGTGTCGTAGTACTCGGCGAGCGTCATCGAGAACGATCCAACTGCCGCGACGTTGACCGCTCGTGTACTCCCGGAGTGTGTTGGGACACGATTACTGGAGCGTGACCCGGCCCACGTCGGATTCACCGCTGGGTCGAGAGCTCGCCCGCTTGTCCAATGCGCCGCACCACGGGCATGAGCATCGCTGCGACACGCGCGTGCGCCTCCGCCGTGAGGTGTACGCCGTCGCCCAGGACCATCTCTTCGCGCCGCCCGCCTTCTTTGAGCGCATCTTCGATATCGAGCCAGAGAAAACGGTGCTCGTTCGCGATTGGCCGGATGACGGCCTCAAAGTGTGCAAGCGTTGGGAGAATACCCGCGTTCGCTTGCCGCACAGCCTCAGTAAAATGGTGGTCGCTCACGAGGATTACCTGGAGGTGCTCAAGCTGTGCCAGCTTCCGCACGACCGTGGTGAACACGTCGGTAACCTCTTCCAGGCCGGCGTACGCCGAGACCCCAACAACCCTGCGCATGAACCGGCGCGTTCGCGTATTCGTCGGCTTGCCCGTGCCGTGCTCGCGCTCGGCGTGCTTCACAAAGCCATCCTCTGCGCGGAGATACCAGCGTTCGGCCCGTTGGCCGAACCGTTGCCGGACCTTGTTCGAAACCCTGCCAAAGGCGCACCAGTACGATGAGACCATGATGACGACGACATCAGGCTGCGCCGCCGTTACCTTTCCGATCGCCCACGGCACGGCATGGGGTCCGTAGGCCGCGAATCGCCAGCTATCGACGGGCACCGGTTCGTTGAGTTCTTCGGACAACATTTTCCCGAGCAGCACCGGCCACGAATCTTCCCCCGGCTCCAACTTGAGGCCGATGGAATCGCTGTGCCCTATGACACTTACGTGCATCCGGGCATGTTGACCCATCGATCAGCGACGCGCTACCCACGCCCACGGCCACGCGGGGTCGGCAGCGTCGATGCCACGGTGGCGTATGCCTCGGCCACGAGCCCGGCCAGCTCATCCCAATCGACGGCTACATCGAGCCATGCGCCCAACCAGCCGCGATGCCCAACGTACGGCGGTACGAAAAACTGCTCAGGCTTTGCCGCGGCAAGCACTTCCTGTGCGCCAGGCGCCGCCGCACACCAAAACGCCAGGCGGTCGTCGTGATGATGGTTGGCGAACATGACGAACGTTTTCTTGTCGCGGACGAACCACGTCGGTTCGCCGTGGCTGAGCCGCTCGGAGGTGTCCGGGTGGGCCAAGCAGAGCTCGCGCAGCCGCTCCAGCGGCGATTCACGCATGCGGCTGCTTCCCCATCGGCCATGTCGCGACCAGGTATCCGGATGTATTGGGGTCGGCCCCGTGGATTGCCACGTTGATCCCCGCGGAGCCTTCGAGCCTTGCCGCAGCCGCGCGCACCGCTTCATCGGAGAAGACGACGAACGCCGCCTCCCGGATGTCGATAGTGAAGAGGTGGAACGGCTCCGAGGGCTGCCATCCTGTCGCTTCGAGGACAGCGGCGCCGTACCGCGCCCGGAAACCCTCGTCCTCAGCCGGGAGGGCCCGGCCCGAGAGCTTGAAATCCCCTTCGTCGCCATTCTTCGTCGTCACGGTGCTGTGGACCACGCAGCGGGGATCGCGGGTAAGGTCGAGCATTTTCCTCGACTGCCACATCCCGCCGAGACAAAGCTCCCCGTCGAAGAACGTGAACTCCACTGGCGTGATCCTCGGGTTCCCGTGTTTGCGCAACGTCCCGAGCAACACCACCTGTGTGGATTCGAACCGCTCCCGTCCCAACGCGGCCAACGCCGGGGCTTCCGCTGCGAACTCATGCCAGCTCGCCATTTGTACCCTCCCCGCTATGCGCGACGACTCAGTACGACATTACGACATCAGTCAAATGCACCACGATGCTCGTCCTACTTGGGAATCTGCAACGCCTGCCCCACATGCAGCGTGCAGTTAGCGTCCAGCTTGTTGAGCGCGATGATGTCACTGACCTTGACGCCATAACTCGCGGCGATCTCGTAACAGCTGTCACCGCTGACCACGGTGTAGAACTTTGCGTTGGGGTTCGGCGTCGGCGTCGATGCCGCGCCGCCGAGGACCGTTGTCGTCGGCGCAACCCCGCCGCTGACAGGCGTCGTGATCGTGCCGAGGGTCGCGCCGCCACTGGTATCCGTGTTGCCCCCGCCGCCGCCACCCCCGCTCGCTCCCGCCTCAGCCGCCGTCTTGGCCGGGATTTGGAGCACGTCGCCGACATGGATGTTCGTGCAGTCCGAGTTGATGGTGCGGTTCTGCGCCATCAGCTCAGCGCTCGTGATGCCGAACTGCCCGGCGATGGAGCTGCACGAATCGCCTGAAACGACCGTGTAGGTGCTCTTTCCGGCCGGAGTGGCGTTGCTGCCCGGCACCGCCGTAATCGGTGGGCCGCCGCTCGACTGCACGCTGCCGTCCTGGCTGATGTGGTAGAGGATCGGGTTCTGGATCGGCGTGGAACTGGGTGCGGTCGCCGGATCCGTGTTGACCGGCCCCTTGCCCGCTCCCTGGTCGGCCGACTTCCCTCCGCAGGCGGTCAACAGCACCGCCAGCGCTGCGAGCAGCGTTGCTGCGACGAGCGTCATGCGAACAGCGTGGTTTATCGAAAGACGCGTCAGCATCGCCCAATGCTATGTGCGCGCGAACTGCCCGGCAACCAAAGCGGAAAGTGCCAGTAATCCCGACGATTGCTCCTCACTCTACGCTGCGGCGCCCAGACCTCGGCTGGCGACGCGATTGCGGCCCTCCGCCTTCGCACGGTACAACGCGGCGTCTGCCGCCTGGACCAGCGCCGTGGCGCCGTCGCCGCTCCCGAGGGTGGCCACGCCAGCACTTACCGTCACGCGCACCGGCTGTCCAGTTGCCACGACGCTGGCGTCCGCTGCGATTGCCGCCCGGATGCGCTCCGCGGTTTCGTTTGCGCCCGAAAGCGGCGTGCCCGGGAGCGCGACCACAAATTCCTCGCCACCCCACCGGGCCACAAAATCCGCGGCCCGTAACGCACTCCGAATTTGGCTCGCGACGTTGCGAAGCACTTCATCGCCCACCATGTGTCCCAGCCGGTCGTTGACTCGTTTGAAG
>DATNET010000172.1:0-3355 GCA_035606745.1 Tepidiformaceae bacterium | reverse complement strand
TTCGGCGAGAGCGCGCTGAAAGGCGCGCATTTCATCCAACTCTGCGGGCAGCGGAAGGCTCCGCTTGTGTTTTTGCAGAACATCACGGGCTTTATGGTCGGGAAGCAGTACGAAAATAACGGTATCGCTAAAGATGGCGCGAAGATGGTGACCGCCGTCGCGACGGCCCAGGTCCCGAAGTTCACAGTGGTGATCGGCGGAAGCTTCGGCGCCGGCAACTACGCGATGTGCGGACGCGCGTACAGTCCGCGGCAGCTCTGGATGTGGCCGAACGCGCGCATCAGCGTGATGGGTGGCGAACAGGCAGCGAGTGTCCTGTTACAGGTACGTCTCGACCGCGGCGATGAGATGTCGCCCGAAGAACAGGAACGCTTCCGCGCACCAACGATCGAAACGTACGAGGCCGAAGGCTCGCCGTACTTCAGCACGGCACGACTCTGGGATGACGGGGTGATCGACCCAAGGGACACGCGCCGCGTGTTGGCGCTCGGCATTTCCGCCGCGCTCAACGCGCCCATTCCGGACCCGCGCTGGGGCATATTTCGTATGTAAGGACGCCGTGACGCGGCTTTACCGACTCCACTCGCATGCATGGAACTTTTTGGCGCGGGCCGGCGTCTGATTGGAAACACCACTCGCCTGTCGGCGAAGGAGCACCCATGCAACGTCCATTCCGTAGCCTTCATGGCGGTCCAGTCCTGTTGGCTGCCGTGGCCGTCGTCTCCATCGCCGGAATTTTTGGCGCCGGAGTGCTCGTCGCGCGCGCGACCATGGGACCGGATGATGCACCCGCGAAATCGCACACTGTGGTTGACGGAGGCAACGCCTCCGGCGCTGCGCCGGCAATTGGACGTCTAATCGACACTGGCGAAGGTTGGGCTTCCGGCAGCGGCGTAGGGTACGCCGGCCAATATCCCGGGCTCCCCGGTATTGCGATGCCCGCCTACGGAGGCTGTGGCGCACCGATCACCGCTGCTGTCTCAAACGGGACCATCGACCCCAGCAAGTTGAACTTCACGCCAAAGATGCTCGGCTCGGGCTTCACGCTGACTGGCGTGAGCTTCGCTTCGCAAGGCGCTTGTGCCCAGGACGGCACCGTCCAGGACCCGCATCTCACGATGACCACGCAGTGGACGTACGGCGATGCCGGGCCGGCCGTCACCGTCACAGAGGTGCAGGGTGGCAACCCCGCGCCGAACGTCATCACGCAGGGAAACGCCACCTTCTCGACCGGTGACGCAACCTACAGCGTCTGGGCGAACAGCTTTGCCGGCGGTCCTATTCCCGCCTCGGATCTTGCACCCGGGTCCGCCCACGGGAGCAGCGCACCGGTGAACGGTGCCACTGTCAGCAAGCCTGCACCGCCGACCTCGCCCGACCCCCGAATCGCTCAGGCGATTGATGCCGCTGTCGCGCAGCTCGCGCCGACGCTCCAGCAGTGCTTTTATCGCGAGGCTGAAGGCAGTTGGAACGACCTCGCGAAACTCGGCATCGGCGACCCGCGCGGCGCTGTCCCCGCTGGCTTTAGCCAGCAGTCGCTGAACGTGTCGTACTTCACCACGCCCGACGCGTCGTGTCCCACTGCAACCCCACCCTTCGAGGGGCAGGGCAACTTCAGTGCAACATTCACCAACGACGACAGTTTCCTCCAGATGAACGCCTACGCCGCTCCGGTCTCCACGCCGGCGAGCAACCCCGCGCCGGAGTTCGCCCAGCCCGGGCGCTCCGGCGATTCCTTCGCCTCGTGGACGAACGGCACACTCTACTTCAACGTCTCGGGCTCTGGGCGAGCGGTTTCGCGCGACGTTATTACTGCGGTCGCAACCGCGCTCGACCCGAACTTCGCAAAGGCCTGCATGCTGACCACGACCCCGATGACCGGCGCCGAGGTTGCGGCGACGGGCGTCCACACGCCGCAGGCGCCGGACGGCTTTCGCCTCGACTCATCCACGTTGGTTTCGAACCGGAGCACCGGTAACTGCGCCGGTTCGACATCGGACTCCGCCGGTTTCGAGCTGAGCTGGATGTTCGTCAACGACCAGGGAGAGGTGATCCAGGCCGCCGCGAGCCGCGGCACGACCGACAGTCTCAAGTCGCCCGCGTTCGTTTCCGACTCGTCCCTCGTCTGGTTCGGGGATGATGGCACCAGCTATACCGTGACCGGCCTGAAGGTTGCGGTCCCGCGCGAGACACTCATAAGCGTGGCAAAGAGCATGGACCCGAACTTCTCGGAGAGTCGCCTGGCGCCGCCGCCATCAGGTGGTGGTGTCGCGCCAGACAGCGGCTCGACGAACGCCTCCGGGATGGCGTCCAGCCCGCCGGCCATGCCCGTCTACAACTAGCGGCTGCGGGCGACGCGAATGGTCAACCCTAAATAGGATGTCCCGGCCCGGCTTGGCCGTGCTTCGCCCGCTCTTGCTCTTGAAGCTTGCCGATGTCCTCAGCCGCGCGGTTGTAGATCTGCGGGACATCCCAGCCGTTGAGCCCGGCATACGTGTCGATCTGGCTGCGGTGGTGGATGTCGTGCTCCATCATCATCAATAATATGCGCCAACCTGCCAGGGTGCCGCCGGAATCGATCATTTCGATGCGCCGCTCAAGCCAGTCGTCCGGGGTAGCGCCAATCAACATGCGAAATTGGGCCGCACTTTGTTCCAGCACGGGTACCCATTTGTCGCGCGAAGTTACGTCGAACGGTGCCGCGCTTATCCAACCATTTCCGGAGTATGCACTCGCAAAGTACAGTCGCGACCCCGCCATGTGGCCGACGAGCTGGTTAATCCCCCACGCTTTCTCGCCCTCGCCCGAAGCCGGCGCCCAGCCATCGGCCTCTGGAGGAAGCGCAGCGATATCCCGCATCGCCCGGCGGTTCACGCCATCGAAGTAGCGCAGGAACGTTTCTGTGGAAGTGAACATGAGGTCCCTCCTGATTACTGGCCCGTGGGCGCCGGCGTAAGAAACGGCTGGCTCACAGCGTTGAGCGCGTCGAGTTCGACCTTCGAGAGTTCTAACGAGAGGGCCGGCAGCTGTTCTGCGAGCTGGGCAGGCGAGTTGGCACCGACGATCGGCGCCGTGATGCCGGGCTGCGCAAGCTGCCAGGCAAGGGCCACGGCCGAACAGCTCGTGCCACGGCTCTTCGCCGTTTCCCGGACCGCATCAAGTGTTCGCCAGCCGTCCGGCGTGAAGTACTGTTTCACGGCGTTGGCGCGCTGGCTCGATACTTTCGCCGCGCCCGGCTCGTATTTGCCGGTGAGGAACCCGGAGGCTAGCGGGCTGTAAGGAATGACGCCGAAGTTCTCGGCGAGGCACAGCTGTTGGAGTTCACCTTCCCACTCCGCCCGGTGGACGAGGCTGT
>DATNET010000164.1:0-7789 GCA_035606745.1 Tepidiformaceae bacterium | reverse complement strand
CGATGGTAATAGTCGCGGGGTCCGCCGCCGGGAAGATGTCGGGGTTGAACGCAATGATGAGCGGGTCACCAGACGTGTCTCCGTTTGCGGCATCGATCGCCGCACGCAGCGTGCAGGCGCCCGCATCGGGGCAGGTACCGGTCGTGTTGTCTGCGCTGGTTGTTACCAGAATAGTGGCCGGGCCATCGGCCGCCGCTGGTGCGCCGGCGAGGAGCGCAGTGCCCAGTGTTAGTGCGGTGAGCGAGAACCAAATCAAGGACAACGAGACGACATGATGCCGCATCGCGCCACGCTACCGCCGGGAGGGGCGCAGCGGCAAGGTTCAGTCTTCCCGCAAGCGCGCCTGAAAGACCCGTTTGCCTTCGAGCCGGACGATTCGGCCAACTCCGGGATGGTCCCAATGACCGGCGATCCACGTCCGGTTCTCGTCGATGACACGGTCGAAGAGGGCGTCGCGAGTGCGGCCCGCTAACTCCGGATCTTCGTCATAAGAGGGAGACCAGTCGGGATGCATAAGCTGGACCGGGTGGTGGCTCGCGTCACCGACGACCACGGCACGTTCTCCGCCCGACATAACGCCAATCGACACATGGCCGGGCGTGTGTCCCGGTGTGGCGAGGAACGTGAGGTGCTCATCAACGGCGTAATCGGTATCGACGAGCTCGACGCGGCCCGTGTCTTTGAGCGGCAACACGCATTCGACCAGGTGGAGATTCGATGGCGATTCAAGGCGGTCCGGCTGCATCCAGTAGTCCCATTCGGCCTGCTGGAAGATGAACTTCGCGTTGGGGAAGAAGACGCGTGAACTGCCGTCCTCGTTGGCGACGGTATTCCAGCCGACATGGTCGATGTGCATATGCGTGTTGAGGACGATGTCGATGTCCTCCGGCGCGATTCCCGCTTGCTGAAGCGTGTCATCGAGGTGGCCGCGAGGGAAACCGGGGCGCCGCCGGCCTCCGAGGCCGCTGTCGATGAGGATGGTCTTCCCTGCCGACCGCACCAGGTAACAGGTGACCGCCATCGGTAACAGGCCGCGGTCGTCGACTTCAGCCGACCATTCCGCGAGGAATTCGTCGCAATGAGCAGCCAGGAAAATCCGCGGATTCATCAGGATGCCGGTATCGAGCAGGGGCAGTATCTCGACATCCCCGACCGTCACTTTATGCATAGCGCCTCCGTTGGGGCCGATTCTACGCACTCGCGAAGCGACGGTCTTCGTCGCGGGGTTAGGCCTACTTGGCGGCGCTCCGGCTGGCGACTTCGGCCATTGCTTCACCGAGCCGGTGAATGCCTTCTTCGATATCCTCCATGGCGACATAGCTGAAGGCGAGCCGGATGTGGTTCGTGGCAACGCCATCGGCGAAGAACTGCGGGCCCTGGCCGACAATCACCGAGCGCTCGTTCGCAGCCATCTGCACATCTCTCGAGCTGAGACCCGGGCGAAGTTGAAGCCAGAGGAAGAAGCCGCCTTCGGGACGGCGGTAGGTGCAGTAGTCGTTGCAGTAATTCGAAAGCGCTCCCTCGACCCGCTCGAGTTTGCGGGCGTAGATGTTGCGGAGGTTGTCGATGTGCCTGTCGAGGTCGCCGTTGCGGATGGTTTCAGCGATGACACGGCCGAGGAACACGCTGCTGCCCATGTCGAAGCGGACGGACGCCATGCGGCTGATGAGGCTCGCCGGCCCCATCGCCCAGCCCATGCGCAGGCCGGTGGCGAGAATCTTCGAAAAGCTCGAAACCTTGATTCCGTGGTCGCCGTTGCTCAAGGCGAATAGCGACGGGGGCGGGGCATCGCGGAACCAGAGTTCACCATAGGCGTCGTCTTCGAGGATGAACGTGTTGTATTCGCGGGCAAGCTCGACCACGCGTTCGCGACGACCGAGGCTGAGTGTGCAGCCTGCCGGGTTCTGATGCGTCGGGATGCAGTAGAGGAACTTGGCGCGCTTGCCCTGGTCTGCGAGCCTCTTGAATGCGTCTTCGAGGACGTCGACGCGCATCCCCTCTTCGTCCATCTGCACAGCAATCTGCTCGGCGCCGAACGAGCGGAAGGTCCGCATGCTGCCAGGAAAGTTCGGACTCTCGACGAGAATCGTGTCGCCCGGGTCGAGCAGCGTCTCGCACACCATGCCAATCGCGTGCGCGGAGCCGGACGACACCATGACCTGATCGACGGCAACCGGTACGCCTTCGATTTTCGACGAGCGCTCGGCGATGGCGGCGCGGAGCGGCGTTGGTCCAAACGTGCCGCCGTATTCCAGGGCTTCTTTTTGTTCGTGGTCGATGACAGCCCGTGACGCCTTGAGGAGGATTTCTCCCGGTAGCGACGGGATGTCGGGCAAACCGCCGGCGAATGAGATGACGGGGCCACGGTCTGGAGCAGCCGCCGCCCAGACCGACGGGCCAAGGATCTTCGCGCGCTGGCTGACAACCTCTTCGAGGTTTTCGGGAGTCCAGTATGGTTGTTCCGACATGATTCCCTCCTTAGGCCACGGCGAGGAAATTGGGGTGGGTTGGGCCCAATGCTTCTGTCGCCAAGTATACGGCGTTGCGGCCTCCGTTATGGCGGTCTAACGGGACAGAGGCCATGCGCAGCCCACGGCGTTTGCTTGACCTTGCTAAAGGCGCAGGCGGGGCTCGACGAAAACCTTGACCGGGCTGTTATACTGCGAACTCACCTGTTTGCGCCCTGCAGTTTGGGATTGTTTTCACAAAGTCGCGGCCAACTCGAAAGAAGCCGCCCTCCTTAGCTGCATCCCAAGCCGCAGGGGGTTTGCCCGCAGGATGAGGAAAGAGAAGACCATGGGCCTCCCCGGAATCCCTCTCGCCCAAGGGCTCTATGATCCCGCGTTTGAGCACGACAGCTGCGGGGTCGGCTTTATTGTGCATCTCAAGGGCCATCGCTCTCATCAGATTGTTGATGACGGGCTGACCGCTCTCGAACATCTCAATCACCGTGGCGCCTCTGGCTCGGAACCGAATACGGGTGATGGCGCCGGCGTCCTTATCCAGCTTCCCCATGAGTTCTTTCGGCGCGAGTGCGCACCGCTTGGCATCCACATCCCGGAGGCCGGCCACTACGGCGCGGGGCTCTTCTTCGGTTCGCCAGACGCACGCGCCCGTGCCCAGGCGATGGCGCTCTTCACGGCTATCGTGGAAGAGGAGGGGCAGCACCTGCTCGGTTGGCGCGACGTGCCGACGAACAACTCAGAAGTGGGCAGCTCGGCTCTAGCCGTTGAACCGTTCATGCAGCACGTCTTCATTGCCCGCGGCGAGACCGTGTTCGATGAGGATTCGTTCGAGCGCAAGCTGTACGTCATCCGCAAGCGTTTTGAGAAGGCGATCGGCCGGTACGGCCTGCGCGATGGGGAATACTTCTACTTCCCCAGCCTCTCGTGCCGGACGCTTGTCTACAAAGGCATGCTGACAGCGACGCAGCTGCGCGGGTACTTCCCCGATCTCAGCTCTCGTCACGTGATTAGCGCGCTCTGCATGTTCCACTCGCGCTTCAGCACAAACACGTTCCCGAGCTGGGAGCTCGCCCACCCCTACCGGATGATCTCCCACAACGGCGAGATCAACACAAAGCGCGGGAACGTGAACTGGATGACGTCGCGCGAAGCTCTCATGGCCTCGCCCCTCTTCGACGACATCAGCAAAATCCTGCCCGTGATGAAGAACGAGCACGGCAGCGATACGGCCTGCCTCGACAACGCCGTCGAACTACTGGTCCAGTCGGGACGGTCGTTGCCGCACGCCATGATGATGCTCATCCCGGAGGCCTGGCAGGGCCACGAGTCGATGAGCCCAGAGAAGAAGGCGTTCTACGAGTATCAGAGCTGCCTGATGGAGCCGTGGGACGGGCCGGCATCCGTGGCGTTCACGGATGGCAAGAACATCGGCGCCGTGCTGGACCGCAACGGCCTCCGTCCGTCTCGCTATTACGTGACGAAAGACGATCTCGTCATCATGGCGTCCGAGGTGGGAGTGCTCCCGATCGAGCCAGAACGCATCCTCGAGAAAGGCCGGCTCCAGCCCGGGAGAATGTTCCTCGTCAGCCTCGAAGAAGGACGGATCATCGGCGATACGGAACTCAAATCGAAGCTTGCCGCTGAACGGCCGTATCGCGAATGGCTCGACCGAAACCTGATCCCGCTGTCCTCCGTGCCTGAGGCGGAACCGCCTGAACTCCCCGATGCGGAGGAGGTCCGGCGTCGCCAGATTGCCTTCGGCTACTCAGTGGAGGACATCAAGTACATCCTTACGCCGATGGCGCGAAACAGCGAAGAGGCGATCGGTTCGATGGGTACCGACACACCGCTGGCAGTCTTGTCGGACCGGCCCCAACCGCTCTACAACTATTTTAAGCAGCTGTTCGCACAGGTAACGAACCCGCCGTTGGACGCGATTCGCGAAGAGCTCGTGACGTCGGTCAAGACGGTCATCGGTCCCGAAGGCAATCTGCTGGACCCGGAGCCGGAGAACTGCCACCTGGTCAGCCTCGAATCGCCGTTCCTCGACAACGCGGAACTGGCGAAGCTGCGGTCACTCCAGGACCACGCGTTGCGGGCCACCGTGCTGCCGATGTTGTTTCCCGCGAAGGCGGGCCCAGCCGGCCTTGCCCCGGCGGTCGATGCGCTCTGCGAGCAGGCTGACCATGCCATCGCCAATGGTGCGAAGGTTCTTATCCTCTCCGACCGCGGAGTCGATGCCGACAGCGCGCCGATACCGTCACTGCTGGCAGTTGCTGGCTTACATAACCACCTCGTGCGGGAGCGGACGCGCACGCAAGTGGGGCTCGTCGTGGAAACGGGCGACGCCCGCGAAATGCATCATTTTGCGCTGCTGATCGGCTACGGCGCCGGGGCCATCAACCCCTACCTCGCGCTCGACACCCTCGCCGATCTGCATCGATCCGGGCTGCTCGAACCGGAGCTGGATGGGGAATCCGCCGCGGCGCACTACCTCAAAGCGATCAAGAAGGGCGTCGTCAAGGTCATGTCCAAGATGGGCATTTCGACGATTCACAGCTACCGCGGCGCCCAGATCTTCGAAGCGATCGGTCTCGGCGAGCCATTTATCGACCGCTACTTCACGCGCACAGCCTCGCGCATCGGCGGCATCGGTATCGACGAGGTCGCGGTCGAGGCGTTGACACACCATGCCCGTGCGTTCCCGGAGCGCGATGGTGGGCTCGAAGAGCTTCAATGGGGTGGCCAGTACCAGTGGCGGCGAGATGGCGAATACCATCTCTTCAATCCGGACACGGTATTCAAACTGCAACACGCGACGCGCAGTGGCCGGATGGCCATCTTCCGGGAATACACAAAGCTCGTGAACGACCAGAGCGAACGTATGGCGACGCTGCGTGGGCTGTTTGAGTTCAAGGGAGACCGCGCACCCGTCCCGATCGACGAAGTGGAATCGGCGGAGAGCCTTTTCAAGCGCTTCGCCACGGGGGCCATGTCGTTCGGTTCGATTAGTGCCGAGGCGCACGAGACGCTCGCGATCGCGATGAACCGCATTGGCGGCAAGAGCAACACCGGCGAGGGCGGCGAAGACCGCCGCCGCTTTGTCCCAGACGCTAACGGTGACCGGCGGCGTAGCGCCATCAAGCAGGTCGCTTCGGGCCGCTTCGGCGTCACGAGCGAATACCTCGTGAGCGCGGATGAGCTGCAGATCAAGATGGCTCAGGGCGCCAAGCCCGGAGAAGGCGGACAGCTTCCGGGCGCGAAAGTGTATCCGTGGATCGCTGAGGTGCGGTACGCCACGCCGGGCGTCGGGCTCATCAGCCCGCCTCCGCACCACGACATTTATTCCATCGAAGACCTGGCACAGCTTATCCACGACCTCAAGAATTCGAACCCGCACGCACGCATCAGCGTGAAGCTGGTGGCTGAAGTGGGAGTCGGCACGGTCGCGGCTGGCGTGGCCAAAGCCAAATCAGATGTCGTGCTCATCAGCGGACACGACGGCGGGACGGGCGCGAGCCCGCTCACCTCGCTCAAGCACGCCGGCGTGCCATGGGAACTTGGCCTGGCGGAGACGCAGCAGACGCTCGTGATGAACAAGCTGCGTGACCGCATCATCGTCCAGGTCGATGGGCAGATGAAGACCGGGCGCGATGTCGTAATCGGCGCGCTGCTTGGCGCCGAGGAGTTTGGTTTCGCGACCGCGCCGCTGGTCGTGATGGGCTGCGTCATGATGCGCGTTTGCCACCTGGACACCTGCCCGGTGGGCATCGCGACGCAAAACCCGCTCCTGCGCGAAAAGTTCACCGGTCAGGCCGAGCATGTGGTGAACTTCTTCCGGTTCATCGCTGAGGAGGTCCGCGAAATCATGGCGGAGCTCGGCTTCCGCCGCCTCGACGACATGATTGGCCGCAGCGATCTGCTCGACATGCGTCGTGCCGTCAACCATTGGAAGGCCCAAGGGTTGGATCTCTCGGCGATTCTCTATCGGCCTGACGTCGATGCGAGTGTCGCTATACGTCGAGTTACGGACCAGGATCATGGTCTCGAACGGGCGTTGGACCACCAGTTGCTCGCACTCGCGGAGCCCGCGCTCGAACGCGGCGAGCGGGTCGTAATCGAACTGCCGATCCGTAACGAAAACCGCACGGTCGGGACTATGCTTGGGAGTGAGCTGACTCGCCGGCACGGTTTCAACGGGCTGCCCGAGGACTCGATCGACATCCGCTTCACGGGCTCGGCGGGCCAGAGCTTCGGGGCATTCGTGCCGTCGGGCATCACCCTGCGCCTCGAAGGCGACGCCAACGACTACATCGGCAAGGGGCTCTCAGGCGGAAAGCTGGTCGTTTATCCGCCCCGGGGCAGCACCTTCGTACCGGAAGAGAACATCCTCATCGGCAATGTTGCCCTGTACGGCGCGACGAGTGGCGCAGCGTTCTTCCGCGGGGTCGCGGGCGAACGCTTCGCCGTGCGGAACAGCGGTGCTGTTGCGGTGGTCGAAGGTACGGGCGACCACGGTTGTGAGTACATGACCGGTGGGCGAATCGTCGTCATCGGAAAGACGGGCCGGAACTTCGGCGCCGGCATGAGCGGCGGCGTGGCGTTCGTGCTTGACGAAGATGGGACATTCGCCGAGCGCTGCAACTTGCAGATGGTCGTCCTCGAAACGCTTGACGAGCCGGAAGACCTCGACCTGGTTCGCGGCCTTCTCGACCGGCATCGTCGCTACACGCAGAGCGCCGTTGCGGACCGAATCCTGACGGATTGGCGAGCGAACGCGAGCAAGTTCGTCAAAGTGATGCCGCTGGAATATCGCCGTGTGTTGCTGGAACGACGCATGGCGTCGGAATCTGCAACAGCAGAGGCGGTGGCTGCCCGTGGCTAAGATTACCGGTTTCCTGGAATTCGGCCGCCAATTGCCAACGCGACGCCCCATCGCCGAGCGTGTGCTCGACTGGATAGAGGTGTACGAAGACTTCCCTGAGCAGAGACTCAAGGACCAGGCAGCGCGCTGTATGGATTGCGGCATCCCTTTTTGCCACCAGGGATGCCCGCTCGGCAACATCATCCCGGACTGGAATGACCTGGTGTATCGAGACCGCTGGCAGGAAGCGATCGTCCGTCTTCACGCCACGAACAACTTCCCGGAGTTCACCGGCAGGCTTTGTCCGGCGCCGTGCGAAGCGGCCTGCGTCCTCGGCATCAACAGCGACGCGGTCACGATCAAGCAGATCGAGCTCACGATCATTGAGCACGCCTTCAAAGAGGGCTTGGTGCGCCCGGAGCCGGCAGAGGTCAAGACGGGCAAGACGATCGCCATCGTC
>DATNET010000162.1:0-2144 GCA_035606745.1 Tepidiformaceae bacterium | reverse complement strand
CCAGAGCGCACCATGGCCACTCGACGCCTGGCCGGACGTGCAAACGAAGTCGTGCTGTGCACCGAAGACCGCTTCCTCCCGCCCGACTTCCTCCGGCGGCAAGTCGCCGAGCGCCTGCACATCACGCCAGATGAGATCCTGGCCGGCCACTGCGTCGCGCTCAGCCGCCCGAAAGAGCTGGCGCAGCTCCTCATCGGGTACGCACACGCTGGTCGGACAACTACAAGGGCATGACACGCGCGCCGGGTCGGCGGTCGCTGGAACATCGACGTTGTCGGACCGCGACGATGTCCCCGGGTTCCGTTGAATTTCGGTAGCGGGCCGGTGAGCATCGGGCTGCGCTCACCTCGTCAGCCACGCTAGGGGCGGCTTCCACGTAAGTCGTCGAGACGATGCCGAACTGCGGCTCGTCGCAGCGGTTTCCGCGGTCGATTCGCGTCACAGAGACAGCCGTCGAGCCGGTGGGCTGCGTGTTTGCCGTTCACCAGCGTCCGTCCGCTCGCAGCGGGCGAGGGTGCTGCGGCGGGGTACCGTGTGGCTGTGGGTCAGGCCGCTATCGATCCCGATGCCTTCAATGCCTTCGAGGCAAGAGGTTGGGAAGACAAGGCGGCCAGCTATGACCGCTTCGTCGGCGACATTACGGGCCGGTTCGTCGAGCCTCTCCTGAATGCTGTCTCTGCAGGGCCAGGAACGCGGCTGCTCGATCTGGCCACCGGCCCCGGTTACGTGGCGGCGCGAGCGGCCGAGCACGGCGCCATCCTCAAACCCAACCCTCGCCGGTAGCGCGTCAACGCATCCTCCATTGCGATGGGCCGATGTCGTGCCAAACTCGACTACGTCGCTACGCGAGCCGGTCAGTGGTACGCCTCGCGGGTGCTTGATCGAGGAGGTAGACATGGCAGACAGCGTGTACCGGGTGACGGACGTGATCGGCGTCAGCAGCGAGTCCTGGGAGGCGGCCGCTCGAAATGCTGTCAAGACCGCGGCCCACACCGTCCGTGACCTGCGCGTGGCCGAAGTCGTGCGGCAGGACGTCGTCATCGAGAACGGGCAGGTATCTGGGTATCGGGTTCGCCTGGCGTTGTCGTTCAAGTACGACTCAGGCGACTGACGCGGCGAGGCACGCCGTTAGGCGGGAAGGACAGCCGAGGACCGGCTGCGTCCGGTGGCGTCTTTGTTTGCGGCTGCGGCTCTGCAAGGCTTCGCGCTCTGCGACGTCAGGCAGACCCACGTGTTTCGGCAGACGCACCCTGCCCCGGACGGACCTCGCGTCGGGCGCCCTGCGCGATCCAGAACCTATGGCTCGCCGCACGCGCCGAAGGCCTCGGAATGGGCTGGGTGTCGATCTTCGATCCCGTTCGATTTGGCGCGCTGTCGGCGATGCCTGACGGCGCGGAACCCGTGGCCATTCTGTGCCTCGGCCCGGTTCCGGACTGTCCGCCGCCCGCAGTGGAGATCGACCGCTGGACGCTCGGCCGTCCGCTGAGCGAATTGGTCTCGGAGAACGGCTGGGCGGCGCCTGCACCGGCCTAGGCTGGCATTCGTGACTGCAGCCTCGCCACGGGAAGTAGACCTCAATGCGGATCTGGGCGAAAGCTTCGGGGTGTGGCTGCTCGGCGACGACGACGCGATGCTCGACGTGGTCACCAGCGCCAACGTGGCGTGCGGCTTCCACGCCGGGGACGCCGCAACGCTGGCGCGGACGTGCCGTGCGGCCGCGGAGCGGGGGGTGCGGATCGGCGCGCAGGTGAGCTATCGCGATCTGGCGGGATTCGGCCGCCGCTTCATCGACGCGACGCCCGAGGACCTGACGGCCGATGTCATCTACCAGATCGGTGCCCTGCAGGCGCTGGCGCACGCCGCCGGCTCAACGGTGAGCTATGTCAAACCCCATGGCGCGCTGTACAACACGATTGTCAACAACCACGGTCAGGCCCGCGCAGTTGCCGAGGCCGTACACGCCGTCGACCCCAGTCTTCCCGTACTCGGGCTGTCCGGTTCAGTTTTCTTCACCGAGGCGCAGGAGCTGGGGCTGCGCACGGTGCCCGAGGCGTTCGCCGACCGCGCGTATCGCTCTGACGGACAACTCGTTTCGCGGCGCGAACGCAACGCAGTGCTGCATGACGTAGAAGAGATAGCCGATA
>DATNET010000160.1:0-2788 GCA_035606745.1 Tepidiformaceae bacterium | reverse complement strand
TGGTTCGAGCCCAGGAGGGGCAACTGCAACGCCCGGCGCTACGTCGATGGTGCCGGGCGTCGTCACGTCTTTTGGTCCTATAGCGTCGGATATAGTAGCTGACGAATGCTGCCGCGCGGGCCAAGCGGTGGCGCAATGCCGGCCTTCTCGAAGGCGGCGCGAAAGTTGTCTTGTGCCCGCAGTCAACGCGCACGGGCCAGGCTGTCCAGTAAGAGTCCTAACCACTCAAAAGACCCTGCGTTCCGTCATGGCTGCCTAACGAGCCGGAATCATGAATCATAGCTATTCCGACTAGCGCAGAACTGACCACTAGCAAGGCCACAAGCGTGCCATTCCATGTCGACAAGTAAAGCGTGAATGGCGGCAGCACCGTAAACAGCAGCAACCACAATATATCGTGGGGCCCTTTAAATGAGCCGAATCCGCCTCCAGACGACGTCCACGTCAGCCATATTGCGAGCGGTCCAAACGCGTAGATTCCAGCGAGAAGTGATAGAGACAGGAGCCTTCGCCTAACTGTATATCGTCTGCGGAAGATCAAGTACACGCACGCAACTGAGCCGAGTGGAAGGGTGTTTGCGGCTATGATGCTGAAATTCCCACTCCGAGACAGGACCCCGAGGAGGACCACCGGAAGCCAGAATCCGAAGCCCCCGGCTACCGCAAGCCAGATTCGGTGTCTCAAGCTGACGCTCCTTTAGTGATGTTGTACCGCTCCTACTAAACAGGCTACGTGAATCTCGAGAGATGCTCCGAATTCGTTATCAAGATAAGCGCTTGAATCTGCGCCCGAGATGATCACGTCGCCGTTTGAGGGTTGTGCCCAAAGTACTAAGTCGACCTCCAGAGCCTGATCGCCCCAACGCGGAAATGGGGTACGCGTCGTCTCGCAAACACCCCTCGCAGTCGAGAAATTGCGCGGCAGGTCGTTCGCAGTCGCGGCTGCTTCATTAGAGCGTGTACAGCGCCAGGATATAGAAAGGACTCGAGCGGCGGCTAACTCCGTCATTCCCCGTCATGAACTCCGGCATCGGACGTCACGGCCTCGCGATTTGGCGGCAACTTGCCGGAGTTTGACCTGCTAACGGAGCCCCTCTGGATCAGGAGAGTCCTGGTTCGAGCCCAGGAGGGGCAACTACTGAGGCGCCGCGACTTCCGTTGTGGCGCCTCATGCTTTCCTCACCACCAGACCGTGGGACTTTCCGTGGGACATCCCGAGAAAAGCCGTCAGCTTCTCGGCGTCCTCAACCAGGAACGCGCTCACCTCGTGGGTTCGTACAGGTCGGTGACGTCGCGCGTCCCGTGCCCGAGATACAGCCGGCGCCGCGTCCTCGCGATACCCGGCCGCCTCAAGCCAGTTCGCAGGTGTTGCGGCTCTCACAGCGCTGCGGCCGCGCCCTCCGTGCTCGTCTCCGCGGACTCGCTCGAGCAACCCATCGACCACCTCATCACCACACAGCCGGCGCAGCTCCGTCACGAACTGGTCTTGTGGGACGCGCGCCAACGGTCAGCGTCCCTCCTACGAGCTGGGGCGTGGTCGTGCCGGGATAGAGCGGTTGTGGATCGGGCCTGCTGTCTATGCTGACCCAAATCGTACGTGCCGTGAATCGGCCGAACGGACGTCGAGCCGCTGCAGCCCACGAGGACGGCCGCCGCACACACTATGCTCACGGATTGGACGAACATTTGCGTTGCCTAACGCGAAGTCGGAGTACCTGACATTTCGAACGCCGGGGCCGACGCCATCACCAGCCACAGCAACACGCGACGCCTCGCCGAACGCGAACCGCGCCGCGTCGGCCTACGGCGCGGGAGTGAAGAGAAAGTGCCGGGGAACTATGGTGAAGCCGGTGCTCGTCGCAATGGGTAGGTACAGCGTCAGCGAAACACTGCTGCCGATGATCGTACCGAACGGTATGTCGGGTTCAGTCGGCAACAGCGCGTCGCCCCGCCCGGCGGTGTCCCCCGCGATAAACAGTGTGTCGCCATGCCGCGTATACGGGGTCGCGCCGGCAAGCTCCTGGATGTCACCGGCCGGCCGTCCGGCGCTATCCACAGCCTGCAGCGACAGCGTTAGGTCGAGCGAATCCGGTCCAACGTTCAGCGTGCCGCCCACAAGGTCGGGCGTCGCGGTGCCCGGGTAGAACGGCTGCGGGTCGGGCCGTCCATCGACGCTGATCAGGTCGTACGCGCCGCCGAACGGGCGAACCGATGTCGAACTGCTGCATCCCGCGAGCAGCGCGATCGCGCACACGACGCCGAAGTGCCGCACACATGCTCCTGGTGCCTAACGTTGAAATCGGACAGCCGCCGCCGTACGCCGCGCCGGCGCCCTAGACAATTATCACGCGACCGGCGTGCTGGCAAGGGTTGCGAGGTCGGTGTCCATTCGGTTAGGCAAACGCCGGCCGCCCGTGGTCCCGATTCGCTGTATCGGCGCGTGACAGCCGAGCCCCTTCCACCCCGCCCGAACCCCATCGAGATTGCGCGCGTGTCGTTCCGCGCCTCCTTCCGACTCGCCCTTGTCGTCGCCCTCGCGGCCTGCCGCGCGCCTGCCGTCGCCCTCGGCGCACCAACGGCGTCCGACCAACTCCTCGAGTCCCTCGCCGCCCGGTTTGGCCCCCACGACCGCGACGCCCGCTTCGACGCCCTTCGCCCGCGCTTCGCCAAGTCCGCGCTCGTCCCATCCAAGCTCTTCCATGACGACTCCGCCTGGACATCCACGAATGGCAACACGCGCACCCTGGTGCTCGTCGGCCACGGCACCCCCGGCCGCTATAGCCTCGTC
>DATNET010000158.1:0-5180 GCA_035606745.1 Tepidiformaceae bacterium | reverse complement strand
GGTTCCGCGATCTACGCCCGCGGCCGCCATCCCGGTGGTTTTCCCGCCGGCATCGGCGCACTTTTCGATCCTCAAGCCCGGGGCGGCAGCGAAAGTCGTCGATTCTCCGGCCGGGCCAGATGGTCAATGTCCGGTGACGATGTGGACACAGCCGTCGGCTGTTGCTTCGGCCAGCAACACGCTCGTTCAGCACCTCTGTACTGGCGACCCGGTCACCATCGGGGCCGAGGCCCAGGTCTTTGCGGAGGACGCCACGTGGTGGCAGGTCACGGCGGACAAGACTCAGGCGAGTGGATGGGTGAAGGAAGTGACGGCGGATGGGTCGCAGCGCTTCCTGGCCCTGCGCGGGCTGCAGTTCACGGCGCCGGACACTGTCATCGACGCGAATTCGACCTACACCGCCATCATCATGACGCCGGAAGGCTCCATGACCTTAGAGCTGTACGCCGACCAGTCGCCGCGGACGGTCAATAACTTCGTGTTTCTTTCGGAGAAGGGATTCTACGACGGCACGACGTTCTTCCACGTCGTGAAGTCGTTGATCGAAGGCGGCGACCCCACGGGCACGGGCAATGGTGATGCTGGCTACCAGCTCGCGGTGGAAGGCAATGATGTGCGCAACGTCCGGGGTGCCATCGTGATGTCATCGGTGGTGGGTCAATTCGGGAGCAAGTTCTTCATCTACACCACTGACAACCCTTCGCTCGATTTCGATGGTTCGGAGCTGACGAAAGTGTTTCCGTTCGGCAAGGTGACTCAGGGATTCGACGTCCTGGACAAGATTGCGGCAACGCAGACGGATGCAGCGAACATCGCGGTTTCGCCCGTTACGATCACGAACGTCGTGATTGAGCAACGCTCGAAGTAGTTGCGTGAGGTCGCCGCGCGGCGGCGGGGCTTCGAATTCGGCGCTCGCCGAGCCTCAGGCTGGCACAGAGGCGGCGGTGTGTTTGCGTACGAACGCGCCGATGTGGTCCGTGGCGTCGATGGCTTCGGGCAGCGTTGAGAACGCCTGGAAGACGTGGAAGAGTTCTTCATACTCTTCCAGCGTGACATCGACGCCGGCGGTACGGGCGTTGGCTGCAAGCCTCCGCGAGTCGTCGAGCAAGGTCTCGGCGGTGCCTACCTGGATGAGCAGTGGCGGCAGGCCGTGGAGGTCGGCATAGAGAGGCGCAGCGAGCGGATTGTGGGGGTCGGCGCCATTCAGATACTGGCTTGCCATCTGGTCCAATCCGGTTTTGTGGACCATGGGGTCCTCTGAGTCTTTGGCAGTCATCGATTCGCCGAGCCCTTCGAGGTCGACCCAGGGTGACATTGGGGCGGCGCAGGCCGGGAGCGGACTGCCCATGTCACGCAGGGCGACGAGCGTGGCTATCGTCAGGCCACCGCCGGCCGAATCGCCGGAGATCGCGATTCTGGCGGGGTCGATGCCCTCTTGCAGCAGCCAGCGGTAAGCGGCAACGGCGTCGTCGACGGCTGCTGGAAACGGGTGTTCGGGGGCGAGGCGGTAATCGATGATGAAGGCGCGGGCGCCGCTGCTGCGAGCGATGCGGGCGGCCAGTTCGCGATGCGAGGAGATCGAGCCGATGACATAACCTCCGCCATGGAGGTAGAGCACCACAGCATCGCTGGCGCCTGGGGGAGTGAGCCACTCGGCTGAGACGCCGGCGGCAGTGACCTTTTCCAGTGTCACATCCACGGGGAGCGGGAACATTGTGCCCAAACCATCGAGCGAGGCGCGCTGTTCTTCGACCGTGCTACCACCTTCGTCGATGGGCTGCGCTTTAAGCATGGCGAGGACGCCCTGAAGTTCCTGACTTGCCATTGATTCGTTCCTCCAACATCGGGGTGGTGAGGTATCTTCGCGTAGCGCGGGGAGCGTGGCAATGGCATGTTGCGGGCGATGCGAGTGGTGGGCGTCGGTGTTCAGCCGAAATTGTGTGCGCCAGGTGCTTCGATGAGGCCGGGCATGGGGCAAGGAGCGAAACGCTCGGCGATGATGTTTGGGAACCCGCTTTTCTCGTTGTCGACGCGGCCGCGGATGATGACGAATGGCGTTGCCCGGACGAGTTCGCGCTGCTTCTCCTGCAGCGGCGTGTAGACGACTGCGTTCGCCAGGCCAAATTCGTCTTCAAGGAGCATGAACATCACGCCGCTCGCCGTTGATGGGCGTTGGCGGGTGACTACCATGCCTGCCATTTCCACCATCATCCCCTGGGGCAGGCGATTCGGGTTGTGCACGCCACCAAGATGAAGGCTGGTGATGAGGCCCTCGTGCAGCAGTGGACGGACGAGGGCCATGGGGTGTTGTTTTGCGCTGAGACCGACGCGTTCGAAGTCCCATGCCAACTCCTGCCAGGGCGAAAGTGCTGGAAGCGGCGCCATATCCTGTCCGGTCGGCAAAGGGAGCGAAGCCTGGAAATTTGCCTGGCGCCGGGCCTGGTGTGTCCGGGCATGGGGCGGTTGAGTCTGCTCGGCGGTGATGATTAGACCGAGTTGCCATAACAGCTCGCGTCTTGGCAATCCAAAGCGGTCGAGCGCACCTGCCCTGATGAGTGCCTCCGCCTGTTCGCGCGTCAGCCGTGCGCGCGTCATGAGGTCGTAAAGCGATTGGTAAGGGCCGTTCGCTTCGCGCTCAGCGACTATCCTGTCGGGCAGCGATTGCCCGGGCTCGGTGCCGCGGCGTGACTGCCAGCCGCCGCCGAGGCCGTTGACCTGCTGCAAGCCAAGACGAATGTCACCCATTTCTGGCCACGCACCTGCGCGGCTGGCGTTGATCTCAGGAGGGAGGGTGGCGATGCCGTGCCGCTTTGCATCGCCGGTGAGCACTTCGACGGAATAGAAACCCATGGGTTGGGCGTTGAAGAGGGCGCAGTAGTAGGCAGCCGGATAGTAATAGCGCAGCCAGGTGGATTCGTAGGCGAGGAGCGCAAACGCTACGGCGTGGCTCTTAGGGAAGCCGAAGGCTGCGAATGCTGCCATCTTGTCGAATGCGACCTTCGCTGCTTCATGGCTGACTCCCTGGCGTGTGGCGCCCGCGTAGAAGTCTTCCGCAATCGCCTGCATGGCATCGGATGAGCGCTTGCGGCTCATGGCGCGACGCAGGCGATCAGCCTGGCCGGGTGTGAAGCCAGCCACGGCACATGAGATCTGCAGGACCTGGTCCTGGTAAAGCACGTGACCGAGTGTCTCGCCGAGGCAATGCTCCAACAGCGGCGCGAGTTCGGGATGCCCGTAATCGATTGCCACGGGTTCTCCGCGCGCCTGTTTTTCGCGGTACTCCATGTAGGGGTGAAAAGCGCCCGCCACGATCGGGCCGGGGCGAATGATGGCAACCTGAACGGCGAGGTCATCCAGCGTTTTTGGGCGCGTCCGTGGAAGCGTCTGTACCTGTGCGCGGCTTTCTATCTGGAAGACGCCCATCGTGTCGCCTTCCTGGATGGAGGCGTAGATCTCGGGGCTGTCATGAGGGATGCGGCCAAGGTCCACGCGGGTGCCCTGCACCTCCTCGATGATGGTGAGGCAGTCATCGACGGCCGAGAGCATCCCCAACGCAAGGAAGTCGATCTTCACGAAGCGGGCATCATCGACGGAATCTTTATCCCATTGGCAGACGAAGCGTCCGTCCATTCGTGCCGGTTCCACGGGCACGACGGACGAGATTGGTTCAGCGGAAATGATCACGCCGCCGACATGTTGGCCGATGTGTCGCGGGAAGCCGGACGCCTGTCCGGCGAGTTCGATGAGATCGCGCCAGATGGGTGCGTGGATGAGCGCCTTCAGTTCTGGGACAAGCGCCATTTCGGCGGCAATCTCGGTGGCGTTGGCGAAGTGCCCACTCAATTTGTTGAGCTTGGCCAGCACCTGTGCGGGCAGCCCGAGCGCCTTGCCGATATCCAGCACGGCGCTGCGAAAGCGGTAGGTCGGGAACGCGGCCACGAGTGCGGCGTGGTCTTCGCCGTAGCGGTCATAAATCTGGAGCAACACCTGGTCTCGGATGTCGCGCGGAAAATCAAGGTCGATGTCGGGCAGTGAATGGAGTTCTTCGTTTAGGAACCGTTCGAGGTAGAGGTTGTTCTTCACGGGGTCGATATGTGAAAGGCCGATGAGGTAACAGACGATTGAACTGACGGAAGAGCCGCGGCCGCGGCCAACGGGGCGCTCATCGGAGGGCAGCCTGGGGTCCCGGCCACGCACTTTCTGGGCGATCTCGTTGACCAACTGCAAGATGTCCCAGTACACGAGAAAGAAGCCTGCAAGCTTGTGTTTGGCGATCAGCGAAAGCTCGCGGTCAAGGCGTGCGCGGGCGTCGCGATAGGTGAGCGGTTCGAGCGGCGTGTACTTGCGCGTGAACGCTCGCTCGCAGATCCCGCGGAGGTGGTCGTCGAGGGTCGAGCCTTCTGGTACAGGGAAATCGGGGAGCTCGTACGGCAGGTCCTGCGTGAGGTCGAAGGTACAACGTTCGGCGATGGCGAGCGTGTTGGGAATAGCCCTGGGATAGCGGGCAAAGCGGCGCTCCATCACCTCCGCGCTTTTCAGGTAGAACTCGGAGTTTGGGCGTCGCACTTCGTGGGAGCTGTCTAGCGTCAGGCGATGGTGGACGGCGACGAGCACGTCGTTCAGGCGGTGACGCTCACGCTCGTGATAATGGGCGTTGTTGGTCGCGACCACCTCCAGGCCTACGCGTTCGGCCAGCGCTGCAAGTGCCGCGACGCGGGCATTGTCGCCAAAGACGTCGTGGTGCTGCAGTTCGATGAAGAAGTGTTGTGGCCCGAAGACCTCGCGGTATTCGGTCGCGATTTGCTCAGCGGTAGCGGAGCCCGGCCCTTGCGGCGGGCAGGATGGATCGGTCAGCCGTGAGAGTTCGCTTGAACGGCAGCCGGAAAGCAGGATGAGGCCTTCGCGGTGTTCGAAGAGCCATGCCTTTTCGGTGCGTGGCGCATCCTTGCCATAGGTACGATAAGCGTTGCTCAGGATACGGCAGAGATTGCGATAACCGTCGATGCTCTCTGCGAGCACGGTGATGTGGCTGCCATCGAGTAACGTGAGCTCGGCGCCAGTAATCGGTTTGAGGCCACGCTCGCGAGCGGCTTTTGCGTATTCCATTGCCCCATAGAGGTTGTCGTGGTCGGTGACCGCCATAGCAGGATAGCCAAGCGCACAGGCCCGGCCGACCATCT
>DATNET010000157.1:0-2616 GCA_035606745.1 Tepidiformaceae bacterium | reverse complement strand
CCTTGCGCCCGGTGAAGACCGCGCCATCCACGACAAGCTGCACGCGCGAGATTAGCGAGGCGAACGTCGCCACGATCACGCGTGCCTTCGCATTCACGAGGATGGTGCGGAGCGCCTCGCCGACCAGCTGCTCGCTCGGCGTGTAGCCATCGATTTCGGCGTAGGTCGAATCCGCCATCAGCAGCAGACAGCCCTCCGCGCCAACCTGGGCGAGGCGGATCAGGTCGGTGTGCTGGTCCATCACCGGCGTGTGGTCGATCTTGAAATCGCCCGTATGCACCAGCACACCCAGCGGCGTCCGGATGATGAGCCCGCACGCATCCGGGATGCTGTGCGCCACGGTGAAAAACTCGATCTCGAACACGCCAGCCTGGATCAGTTCCCCCGGCTTCACGACGTGCGTTTCGGCATTGTTCAGCAGCCGGTGCTCGTTGAGCTTGACGCGAATCAGGCCATCCGTGAGCCGCGTGCTGTAGATCGGGGCCTTGAATTCGCGCAGAAAGTACGGCAGGGCCCCCACGTGGTCTTCGTGGCCGTGCGTAAGAAACACCGCACGAAGCTTGTCGGCATGTTCACGAAGGTAGGTGAAGTCCGGGATGACGAGGTCGACGCCGAGCATCTCCTCCTCCGGAAACATCAGCCCCACATCCACGACGATGATGTCCTCGCCGTATTCAATGAGCATCATGTTGCGGCCGATTTCGCCCAGGCCGCCAAGGGGAATCACTCTGAGGTTCGGGGTAGTGTTTGTCATAACTCCTTCATTCGAACAGGCGCACTTGCGTCGCCGTGGGCGGGCTCGATGGGTCCGTTTCGTTGGTCTGTGGAACTGACATGCTCTCCGCCGCGGCGAGTGCGTCCGCCGCTTCGATACTGCGGACCGCACGGGTGGCTTTCACGATCGCGGGGAGAGCGCGGAAGTCTTCGAGAATGACGTCGCGAAGGTTCTGTTGATGGAGAGCCGCCGCGGGGTGGTACATCGGCACGTAGCACCGTCCCTCGAGGATACGGAATCGGCCATGAATGCGCGAGATGGTCTGTTGGGGGAACCAACGTGCCATTGAGTAGCGCCCGAGCGTGACGACGACCAATGGGTCCACGATCTCGATCTGCTCGTCCAGATAATCCCTGCAGCTCGCGATCTCCTCGGGTTGCGGGTCGCGATTGCTCGGCGGCCGGCACTTCAGCACGTTGCAGATGTACACATCTTCCCGTCGAAGCTCAGCCGCTGCGAGCAACTCATCGAGAAACTTCCCCGCTTGTCCGACGAATGGCCGGCCCTGCTGGTCTTCGTTGGCCCCGGGCGCTTCGCCGATGAACATTACCTCCGCGTCGAGCGGCCCTTCGCCCGGCACAGCATGCTGTCGAGTGCGGGAGAGCACACACCGGGTGCAGCTGCGTATGCGTCCGTAGAGGTCATCGACACGCTCGCTGCCTACCAACGTCACCGCTCACACTCCCGGCCCCACGCGGCGAGCGTCATGAGGTCTCGGTCTGAGTAGCGAATCATGCGGCCAGGGGCGTACGGCCGCCGCCACCACCGCCACCACCGCCACCGCTGTCGCCACCGGCCGGACGCGGCTTTTGTACCAACGCCGCCAGCGCAATGCCCACGAAGTACAGGCCGAAAAGCGGCCCCGCGACGAGGCTCTGATTCAGCGGGTCCGGGGTCGGCGTAATGATCGCCGACATGATGAAAATCACCACGATCGCGTAGCGCCAGAAGTGCAGCATCTGCTTCGCCCTCACGAGGCCCAGCCTCGCCGCCAGCGCCATGACCATCGGTCCCTCAAACGCGACCCCAACCCAGAAGATGATCCGCGTGGCGAAGTCGATGTACTCCTTGGCATTAATGATGGCGTCGAATTCGTCGCCCCCCACATCCAGCAAAAACCCGAGCGATGCGGGCAGAATAATCCAGTACGCGAACGACATTCCCCCCGCCAGGAACAGCACCGCACCGATCAGGGCCGGGGCCAGCAAGCGCCGCTCCCGCGTGGTCAGGCCCGGGACGATGAACGCGAAGAATTCGTAGATGAAGACGGGCGTCGCAAGGATGAGGCCGCCGTACAGGCCGATCTTGAAGATCACCCCGATGCTCTCTGTCGGCGAAAACACGTTGGCCTTGAAGTCCGGATGGCTCTCCCGCGCAGGCGCAAGAAGCCAGCCGAGGATTTGGTGCCACAGCAAAAACGCAATAACGATGCCGATGACGAGCGCAATCGCGCAGACAAGTACGCGATTCCGAAGTTCGAGCAGATGCTCGACCAGCGTCATTTCAGCGCCGGTGCCACGTCGTGAGTCGTCGGGCCCGGGCCGAAGCCCGGGGTTACGCAGCGAGGATTCTTCTTCCATGCTCATGCGGGCCTAAAACAGCAGGGGCGGCGCAGGTGGAGTTGCGGACCGCTCGGACACTGAAGCCTGCACGGCCGTGGCACTTGCTGCCGGTGCGTCATCCGTCGGCGAAACGATCGTGATCCCGGAGGTATCGATCGGCCGGCCGTCGTTGATGCTTACCACGTTGTTCGTAGCGGTGCTCCCTGCCGGGTCGGTTCCTGTCGGAGCAAGCCGGATCGGCTGGGTCACTTCACGCAGGTCGGCGTTCATCTTCGCGGA
>DATNET010000156.1:0-5776 GCA_035606745.1 Tepidiformaceae bacterium | reverse complement strand
CAGATTCAGACAATTGGTACCCCCGGCGGGAATCGAACCTGCGCACATGGTTTAGGAAACCACTGCTCTATCCGCTGAGCTACGGGGGCACAGGCATCCAAGTGTAGCAAAGGGCAGGTTTTGAGCACCGTCGGTGGGGCGTTACTGTCGGTGGGGCGTTACGGCGACCGGGACGACGGCCGGTGGGCGGGGCAGCCGGTCGAGCTGCCCCGCCCTGGACCCTTTCTCAGGGTTGTGCCAGGTAGTAGGCGTTGAACGGGTGCATCAGGCCCTCAATTCGACTGAATCGCGTGAAGCCAGCGTCCGTCACCAGCTTGCTCATCGCGGGTTCCGGCAGCCCAAATGTCCCGAGCTTTAGCCCATCGGGCGTCGATGCCGACGACTGCAGACAGATCGCGACGGACCCACCGTACAGGAAGCCCGCCATCGGGTTGCTCAGGTTCTCTTCCAGCGTGTCCCTTCCGTCGATATCGACGATGAACCACACTCCGTCCGGCTTGATCGCGGAGCGGATCGCTGCGGCGGCGAGGTCCGGGCGGGCCATGTCGTGCAAGCAATCGAGGGTCATCACCAAATCGAAGCTCGCATCAGCTGGCAATGGGTCGACGTCGGGGTTGTGAAAAGCGACATTCGCGACGCCCGCTGCAGCCTTGTTTTCGGCCCCAACGTTCAGCGCATGCTGCGAGTTGTCGTAGCCATGCACGTCGGCTCGTGGGAACGCCTGGGCGATCGCAATCGGGCCAGCGCCCGCGCCGCAGCCCACATCGGCTACTTTCCCGCCCTGTTCGAGGCGCTCGACGATACCGGGCAGCCTCGGCAACGCTTCCGCAACCAGTGCCGTACGGTTCCAGGCGCCAAACATGGCGTCCATCGCTCGGGCGACATCCTCCCCGTGCGAATCGTACGTGCCGCCAAGGCCGTTCCGGAATGCCGTCTTCGCCGATACGAACAGCTCTGACATCTCCGGCAGGTAGGCGAACATCGCGACTTGCGATGCGGGGTTGGACTCGTCGGCGAAAACGAGCGCGGCCTCCGGTCCCAGTTCGAAGCGGCCATCAGACCGCAGATCCACTATTCCCGATGCCGCCTGCTGGGCCAGCCACTCCGCCACAAAACGTTCATCGAGCCCGGTGTTGTCCGCGAGGGTTTGGCTCGCCAGGGCGCCTCGGCTGGCCATCGCTTTGTAGAGGCCAAGATGATGGCCGATGTGAATCATGCTCGCCAGCACCACTCCGCCGAGCCCTCCGAACGCGATCCCGATTTTCTGCTCAACGACCTCTGGGTTGATTTCGACTGTAGTCATGTCGCACCTCCTATACTGATTGCCACTGCGAGATATGGCATCGACCGATGCTTCAGGAGCCAATCATGAGCGCCTCCAGCACCCGCCCCGGCGGGGCTCAAGAGTTCTGACATTGTAGAACGCTAGTCAAGACGCTTAGTTATTTGCGCATTGACGATTCGTGGTACTTTTGTCGTGCGGAACGCTGCCGCCGCCAGTCCGGTACGGCGAGACCGGCGGGCGCGATACCACCGCGGCGTTGCCCCGGCCCCGGCCGGGCGCCGTGCAGATTTGACGCTGCTGTTCCCAGCTTTTAGTTTCACGTCACAAAACGCTTAGCTGGCTTCAGAGCTTCGATGGCTGGGGAATGCCTTCCTCGCTGCTCCGCGCCATTTGCGGCGTAGCACATCACGCCCGGAGGTTCGGCATGCCCTACACCAAGCCCATTCCCTCGCCCAGCCCACACACGCGCCCATTTTGGGATGGCACGAAAGCCGGGAAGCTCATGCTCCCGCGCTGCACAAACTGCAACCGTGTGCACTGGTACCCGCGACTTATCTGCCCTCACTGCCATTCGCGCGACCTTGAATGGATCGAAGGCAGTGGCGAAGGTCGCATCCACACCTTCGCTGTCCAGCATCGTGCGTTCGGCGGCTGGGCCGAAGAGGCGCCGTTCGTGACTGCCTACATCGACCTCAATGAGGGCGACAGGATGCTTACGGTCCTTCGTGGGGTCGACCCAACGAGGCCCGAAACAATCCACATCGGGGCGCAGGTGCGCGTCGAATTCGAACCGGCCAGCGAGGATGTGCACATCCCCTTCTGGCGCGTGGTTGAGGGGAGCTGAGCATGCCAGGAGCACTTTCACGCGCGGCCGCCATCATCGGAGCTGCCGAGGCGAACGAAATCGGCTATCCGGAAACGCCGAAGACCGCCCTTCAACTCCACATCGAAGCGATCAAGAACGTGAGCGACCAGACCGGCATCCCGATCTCACGCATCAACGGCGTCTTCAGCGCTGGTTGGTCGTCGGAACTCTCGGAACACCTGGGCCTTCATCCGAACTACATCGACACCACGTCCGTCGGCGGCTGCTCGTTCGAGATGCATGTCCACCATGCGCTTGCCGCCATCCACGCCGGGATCATCGATGTCGCGCTCGTAACCCACGGTGAGAATGGCTGGTCTGCTCGTTCGTTCAAGGGTCGCGGGACGGGCCGCGGCGGCGGTGGCGACCCGTGGGCGCCGTCCGCGCAGTTCACCTCTGCCTACGGGCTTTCAGGCGCCCCCTCCAACTACTCCCACGCCATGACGCGGCACAACTATCGTTTCGGCACAACCCCGGAGGACTTCGCCAACATCGCGGTAGTCACGCGGCAGTGGGCAACGCTCAACCCACGCGCCGTCATGCATTCCAGGGAGACGCATCCGGAGGGCGGCCCAATCACCATCGAAGACGTCCAGTCGGCGCGGCTGATTTCGTGGCCGCTGACGCTGCTCCATTGCTGCCTCGTCACGGATTACGGCGGCGCCATCCTCATCACTAGCCCGGAGATAGCACGGAGCGTGAAGACGAAGCCCGTTTGGATTGCAGGGGCTGGTGAGAGCATGAGCCACGCCAACATGTTGGAAATGGAAGACTTCACCGCGACCTCCGCAGCGGCGTCCTCGGCCACAGCCTACAAAATGGCGGGCATGGGGCCAGACGACATGGAGATGGCAATGATCTACGACTCGTTCACGGTCACCGCTGGCATTACGGCGGAAATGCTCGGGCTCGCGCCGAGGGGCGAAGGCTTCACTCTCTGGAAAGATGGCCGCGCCGCGCCCGGCGGCAAGCTGCCCATCAACACCAACGGCGGCGGCCTCTCGTTCAACCACTCGGGCATGTACGGGATGCAACTCCTGGTGGAGGCGTATCGCCAGCTGTCTGGCACAGCGGAGGATGGTATTAACGGTCTCGCGGGGAAACAGACCAGCGCGCGCTCCTGCGTCGTCAACGGGACGGGTGGCAGCCTTTCGACAACCGGGACGCTCGTGTTGGTGGCTGACTGACGCGACACGGACGTAGTACGTCGAAGGTGATGTGAAGGTGCTCCCGCCCGAATGGCCTCGGGTCAGGCGCCTTGCGTTGCCGACGGGGCCGCGCTTTCCTCTGCCTCGAACATGTAGCCGATGCCCTGGAGGGTTTTGATAATCCTCGGATGTGCCGGCTCCGGTTCGAGCTTTGCCCGCAGCCGCGACACCCAAACGCGAAGGTATTGCAGGTCGTCGCGGTATTCGGGACCCCAGACCTTGCTCAGCAATTCTGAGTTCAGCATGACCTTGCCAGCGTTGGCCGAGAGCTGCTGAAGCAGCAGCCACTCCGTGCGCGTGACCGCGACGAGGTTCCCGTCCCGGCGCACTAACCGCCGGCCGAGGTCCACTTCGAGTCCCCCAGCGCGCACAACGTGTTCGACATCGTGGCCCAAGCCTCGCCGAAGGACGGCCCTCACGCGCGCACCGAGCTCCTCCGGGCTGAACGGCTTCACGATGTAGTCATCGGCTCCCATTTCAAGGCCTCGGACTTTGTCGTGGTCCTTGTCCTTGGCGGTGACCAGGAGCACGGGGATGTTCCAATGCTCGCGCAGCCTGCGCATCACTTCCAATCCCGTCAGCTCGGGCATCATGATGTCAAGCAAGACCGCGTCGGGGTGATGCTCGTCGGCCAGCCGTAGGGCGTCTTCGCCATTGGAGGCCGTGATCACGCGGAAGCCCTGGGCGCTCATCTCCAGCCGCGTCAGCCGCAGAATGCCCGCTTCATCATCCACGACCAGCAGCAACGGCTCCGTGCTCATGCCTCGCATCCCTTTCAAGGGAGACGCGGACTCCCACGTTCCCCAATTGGATGGTACGGGCGGCCCGGCTCGTGTCAACGCGACGTGCCGCCGCGAGGCCCGATCATGACGCTTTGGAACGGATCTGCAAGACTTTCCTGACCTTACTCCCCAGTCATGCGGGCAGCGTCGAGGATGCGATCCAGTTCCGCCGCTGAGAGCTCGGTCCGTTCGAGCGCCACTTCGCGGATTGAGCGGTCGCTGGCGAACGCCTCGTTTGCGATCTCGGCTGCGCGTTCGTAGCCGATCACGTTTGCCAGCGGGGTACCGATGCTCAGGCCTCGTTCGACCATTCGTGGGCCGTTTTCGGTGGCCGCGAGACCATCGATGCACGTTTCGGCGAACACCTTGATAACCGTCGACAGGATCTCGATCGATTCGAGCAGGGCGAAGGCGGCGAGCGGCATCATGGTATTGAGCTCGAAAAACCCCCACTGGCCGCACATCGCGATCGTGGCATCGTTGCCCACCACCCGCGCAGCGACCTGTATCACGGCCTCGGGGATAACGGGGTTCACTTTCCCCGGCATAATTGAGCTGCCGGGCTGTAACGCCAGAAGCGCCAGTTCGTAGAGACCGGCGCGCGGTCCGCTGCCCATGAGCCGGATGTCGTTGGCAATCTTGACGAGCGAGGTCGCGACGGTCCGCAGTTGGCCGCTGACCTCGACGATGGCGTCGATCGTGCTCTGCGCCTGGTAGTGGTTTGCGGTTTCCTGGACCTGCACCTTTTCGGCCTTTGCCAGGTACGCGAGGGTGCGCGAAGAGAACTCCTTGTGGGTGTTCACACCGGTACCCACAGCCGTACCACCGAGTGCTACCTCGCGCAGCGCCTCACAGGCGGCGGTCACACGGCGGCGGGCGCGCTCGGCCTGGCCGGCGTAGCCGCGAAACTCCTGACCGAGACGGATGGGCGTCGCGTCCATGAGATGCGTTCGGCCTGTTTTGACGACTGGAGCAAATTCCGCGGCCTTGGTCTGTAGCGACCCTTCGAGCTGGTACAGCGCCGGCAACAACCGCTGTCGCATCTCGCTGAGCGCAGCCACGTGAATGGTCGTCGGGATGACATCGTTTGATGACTGGCCCCGGTTCACGTGGTCGTTGGGGTGTACGGGCTTATAAACGCCCTTGGCGCCACCGCCGAGCAGCTCGTTCGCCCGGTTCGCGATGACCTCGTTCGCGTTCATATTCGTCGATGTCCCGGAGCCAGTTTGAAAGACGTCGACGACGAACTGGTCGTCCCACTTGCCGTCGGCGACTTCCTGCGCGGCCGAAATTATGGCGTCCGCGAGGTCGGCCGGGATGAGTTCGAGATCGCGGTTGGCCTTTGCCGCTGCCTGCTTGAGCAGGCCGATGGCGCGCACAAAGGGCCGCTGAAGCCTGAGTGAACTGATAGGGAAGTTGGCAGCGGCGCGGGCCGTATCGATGCCATAGTAGGCCTCGGCGGGGACCGGATATTCGCCCAGGGCGTCGTGTTCGATACGAGAGCCGGAAGATGTCGTGGTGTCCGTCTGTGACCCCCTGCGGGGCGCAAGCAACGGCTTTTGCCCGGGACTTGGTGCGTGGTGGGCGGTACTGGACTCGAACCAGTGACCTCGTCGGTGTGAACGACGCGCTCTAA
>DATNET010000142.1:0-6096 GCA_035606745.1 Tepidiformaceae bacterium | reverse complement strand
TTTTCTGGCAGTGCCCTCCACTCGCGGCGTCTACTCTGTAGTCCAACCCTTTTCCCGCTCGATCTCTTGCTTGACCTGTTCCCAGGGGATTGTCGGGCCGCCCTCAGCTTTGGCTTCGTCGTAGGCGCGGACGTCGTCCTGCATCTCCAAGTCGTCGAGCATGGCCTCGTACGCTTCAATGCTCAGGATCACACCCGTGCGATTGCCGTCGCGATCCACGATCCATTGCTTTTCAAGTGTTGCCAAGAGTTCCCTCCATCGCAGGATGTTGATCATCATACCGCGTCTCGAAAGTTCACCCGCCGATCAGGCAGTCGGCACGCGGAGGACGGGCTTCGTCGAAGGGGATGAATTCGTCGCCCTTTGCCTTCGCTTCTTGGTAGGCGCGGATATCCTCGGCCTGTTCGAACGCCTCTACGAGCGTCTCGTAGACCTTGATGTCGAGGATCACGGCGACCCTTTCGCCCTGGCTGTCGACCACCCATCGCGCGGCGGGGCGCCGTCTGTTTGCCACGCTTCACCTCTCAATCCAAGGTTTCGCGCGCAAATCGCCTAACCAACCGCTCCCTGTTCGCGCAGCTTCGCAACCTTGGCGTCATCGTAGCCGAGCGCTTTGAGCACCTCATCGGTGTGTTGGCCGATGATTGGCGACGTGCCCCGAACTTTGCCCGGGGTGTCGCTGAGCTTGGCTGCGATGCCCGCCTGTTTCACTTTGCCGATTGGTGAGTCGACTTCGATGACCATCTGCCGGGCGACGTTGTGGGGATCGACGGCGGCTTCGTCCATGCTTCGAACGGGCGCTGCGCAGATGTCATGCTGCGACATGATGTCCATCCATTCCTGGGCGGTCTTCGTGCGGAACGTTTGCTCGAGCGTGGCCTTCATCTCGGGATAGATGGCGGCGTCGTGTTGCTTGTCGAGGTATTGGTTGAGGCCCAGGACGCGCATGAGCGCCTCATAAAAGTGCGGTTCGATGCTGCCAATCGAGAACCAGCGGTCGTCTTTGCACAGGTAGGTGTTGTACCACGGGACGGAGCCGTTCAGGAGGAACTCTCCGGGCTTGATCACGAGCCCTGTGGAAAACATGGTCGTGTAGGCCATCGTCATCAACGAAAACACGCCGTCGCTCATGGAGATGTCCACATCCTGGCCGCGCCCCGTCTTTTCGCGGGCGATGACGGCGAGGCAGATCGCGAACGCCGCCATAAGGCCGCCACCAGCGAAGTCCGCGACGATGTTGATCGGGATAGCTGGCGGCTGGCCGGGCCGGCCGGTGACGCCCAATGCGCCGCCAATCGAGATGTAGTTGATGTCGTGGCCGACGAGATTGCTGTAGGGCCCGGTCTGGCCAAAGCCTGAAAGCGAGCAGCAGATGATGCGCGGGTTGATTTTCGCGAGCGTCTCGTAGTCGACGCCAAGGCGCTTGACGACGCCCGGGCGAAACCCTTCGAGGACCACGTCGGCGCCGCGCACCATATCGTAAAAGACGTCCCGCGCGGCCTCTTCCTTGAGGTTGAGCGCGATCGACTTTTTGCCGCGACCGAGAGCGTTGTAGGCGGCGGCCCGTTCGGCGCCGGCACTGCGCCCGCCTGCGGCTGCACCACCGAGCTTGGCGGAGGCGCCGGGAATGGCCTCCACGAGCGTGACATCAGCGCCGAAATCGGCGAGCAGCATGGAGCAGTAGGGTCCCGGTGCGAGCCGGGAGAGGTCCAGGATTTTGATTCCGTCGAGCGCCATAGCCATTGCGGCGTTCCTCCAGGCGAGTGATTCGCCAACCACGGCCGGCGCCGTCTGATTCTAGGGAACGGGAGGGATACCCGTCGAGCGGGAGGGCGAGGGTGCTAGAATGAAGTCATGTCCGCGCCAGCGCTTGTCAACATCGCCAGCCTGATCGAGGCCAGTCCGGGGGTGAACGGGGGACGGCCGTGTCTGGCCGGGACCGCCCTGTCGGTGCGCCAGCTCGCAATCCTGCAGCGTGAAGGTCTGTCACCCGAATCGATCCTCGCTGAATATCCCCACCTCGACCTCAAGCGTATCTACGCTGGCCTCGCGTACTACCTCGCGAACAAGGCCATTTTCGACGCGGAGTTGGACGCCGAGCGTGATGCAACTGAACGGTACTGAACGGGCCCGTGGTCCTTCGCCTCTATCTGGATGAAGACTGCGGGAGGAAGCGGCTCATGGTGGCCTTTCGGACCGCCGGAATCGACATCCTCACGACGCCAGAAGCTGGCCGCGTGGGCAGCGGCGACGGCGACCAACTTGCCTTCGCCGTCAGCCAGGAGAGGTCCCTCTACACAGCGAACAAGGCCGATTTTGCGCGACTGCACAACGCTTACATGATTGCGGAGCAGTCCCACGCTGGAATCGTCATTTGCACATGGCAGGAGATGCCGCCGGAACGTCAGGTGCGGCGATTACTCGAATTGATCGAGGCTGGCCGCATCGACTCAATGCGGAACCGATGCCTCTACGTCGGACCGGCATCCCGGGATCTCCCGCGCTAGACGGGCAGCGCTTGCAGCGCTGTTCCCGGCCCTTCGTCTTCGCCGCCAAGCGGGTCACGGCCCGAAGTCCACTGGCGGTAGAGGGCGGCGTAATAGCCTTCCCGCAGGATGAGTTCTCGGTGATTGCCATCTTCGACGATGCGGCCGTGGTCGCAGACGAGGATGCGGTCCGCCTGTTCTGCGGTGCTGAGCCGGTGGGCGATGACGACGCTCGTCCGCCCGGTCAGGAGCTTCAGAAGCGCAGCTTCGACCATGCCTTCCGTCGCGGGGTCGAGACTTGACGTTGCCTCATCGAGGATGAGCACGGGTGGGTCGGCAAGGAAGGCGCGGGCGATCGAGATCAGTTGTTTCTGGCCCGCGGAGAAGCGTGAACCACGGAAGCTCACGTAGGTCTCATAGCCTTCCGGCAGTGAGCTCACGAACTCATGGATGCCCAGCGTTTTGCAAGCGTATTCCACTTCCTCGCCGGAAGCGGATGGCCGGCCGAACAGGATGTTGTCGCGAATTGTCCCGCTAAAGAGGAAGCCTTCCTGCGGCACCATCGTCACATTTCCGCGCAGATCCTCCCCGCGGACGTTGTGGAGATCGTGGCCGTCGAGGAAGACGGTGCCCTCAGTCGGGTCGTAGAACCGGGTAATGAGCTTGGCTAACGTCGATTTGCCGGCGCCCGTGGGGCCGACGAGGACAACGTGCTGGCCCGGCGTGATCTCGAGGTTGACGTCGCGCAGCACCAGGTTTTCCGGCTTGTAGCCGAACGAAACGTCCTGGAGCCGGATGCGGCCTTCGAGCGGCAGGACCAGATCTTCGGGCGATTCGACGTCCTTGATGTCCGGCTCGACCGCAAGCAGCCCGAAGATCTTGTTGAGCGCGGCGGCCGCGCCCTGGACCATGTCGTAGACCTGCGACAGGTTCTGAATCGGCTGGAAGATGAAGTCCAGGTAGAAGACGAAGGCGACGACCGTGCCCACGGTCACGTGGTTGCCCGCCACCTGGCGGCCGCCGTAGTACAGGATGATGCCGATGCCCAGGCCGCCCAGCCACTCGATCCAGGGGAAGTAGAGCGACGAAAGCTTTACGGTGCGGATGTTCGCATCGAAGTTGCTTTCGTTGATGGCGCCAAAGCGCTCCATGTTGTGCTGCTCACGGGCGAACGCCTGCACCACCCGCAGTCCGGAAAACGTTTCCTGCATGTGGATGAGCACGTCGGCGATGCGCTCGCGGACGGTGCCATAGGCGCGCTCCGAGGCCACGCGAAAGACGGCGGTGGCGATGAGCAGGGGCGGCAGGATGAGCGCCGTCGCAATGGACAGGCGCCAACTCAGAATCACCAGAATGACGACCGCTCCGAGCAGCGTCAGTACGGATTGGACCAGCATCAGCAGGCCGTTGTTCAGGACATCCGTGAGCGTGGCGATGTCGGCGGTCATGCGTGACACGAGGCGTCCGGCGTTTTCCCGGCCGAAGAACGACAACGACATGCGTTGGAAGTGCGTGAAGAGACGCACTCGCAGTTCGCGGAGGATCGCCTGGCCCATCTTGTTGACCGTGTAGGTGGCCATCGCCTGGAAGACGTACACGATGAAGATGAGGATGAAGAAGGCAATCCCGGCCCGCAGGATGTTGTTTGAATTGCCTTCCGTGACGCCGTGGTCGAGCACGTACTGGATCACCAGCGGCTTCGCAAGGCTCCCGGCCGTAAAGAGGATGATGGAGACCACGGCCAGGGAGAGTGCGCCGCCGTGCTGGGCCATCATCCCCAGGATGCCGCGCATGCCGTTGCCCGGCGGCGTTTCTCCGGGTTCCAGTTCGTCGCTCAACTGACGGCCTCCAGTTGGCCGAGGACTTCCCCATAACGCCGGCAATCGCGCATCAGCTCGGCGTGCGTCCCGGTTTCGAAAACGCGGCCTTCATCGACGAGCACGACCTGATCAGCCAGTGAGATGGTGGACAGGCGGTGCGAGATGATGATGGTGGTCCGGCCTGCCATCACTTCGTGCAGGGCCGTGCGGATTTCCTCTTCCATGCGCGCGTCCACACTCGATGTAGCGTCGTCGAGGATGAGGATCCGCGGCTCCATCAGAATCGCGCGCGCGATGGCGATGCGCTGCCGCTGCCCGCCCGAGAGCGAAAAGCCCTGTTCGCCCACGATCGTGTCGTAGCCGTCGGGCAGTTCGTCGATAAAGTCCGAGGCGTGGGCGAGCCGGGCGGCGCGGTCGATAGCGGCGTCATCGGCATCGATGCGCCCGTAGGCGATGTTGTTGCGAATCGTATCCGAGAAGAGGAACGTGTCCTCGAAGACAATCCCGATGTTCCTGCGAAGGTCGCGCAGGCGTGCCTCCCGGATGTCGAGGCCGTCGACGAGGATGCGGCCAGAGTTGGTGTCGTAGAACCGCGGTAGCAAGCGCGCGACCGTCGATTTGCCGCTGCCCGTCGAACCAACGAGCGCGACGGAATGTCCGGCCGGGACCTCGAGCGTGAAATCTTCCAACACCGGACGGCCGTTCTGATAGGCAAAGTCGACGTGCTCGAAGGTGATTCTGCCCTGGCCAGCGGGCATCGCCGATGCGTGCGTGCGTTCCGTTACGCTCGGCTCTTCTTTCAGGACGTTCCAGACGCGAGCGGAGGAGACGACGGCGCGCTGCCCGCTGGCGATCATGTCGCCGAGGCTTTGCACGGGCCACACGAGCATGTTGAGGTACTGCAGCGATCGCACCAGGTCGCCGGGGCTCATGTGGCCGTTCACAGCCAGCCAGCCGCCGTACGACACGACCGCGAGTTGTCCGAGGCCCGGGAGCCACTGGAACAGTGGCGTGAAGATCGTCCGCAACGTGGCCACGGTCATGCTGTCGTCGTGGATGTCATCGGCGACGACCCGGAGTTTGTCGATTTCGTGCTGCTCGCGGCCGAATGCGCGCACCAGGCGTGCCCCGGCGATGTTCTCTTCCACGACGCTGGAGAGGTTCGAAAGGCCCTGCTGCACGGCTGCCGTGCCCGGCTCTAGCCGCCGAAAGAAGAGCACGCTGAGCCACGTCACTACCGGATACATGCCCATGGCGAGGAAGGCGAGGATGACGTTCGTGCGCAGGAGCATGATGAACGCACCGATCGCCATGATGGTGTAGGCCATGTTGATGGGGATATTGACGAGGAAACCCTGGACCTCGTGGAGGTCCGCGCTTCCGCGCGACATTAGCTGGCCGGCGGCCGTGCGGTCGTGGTAATCGAACGATAGGCGGTTCACGCGGTTGTAAAGCGCGGAGCGGAGGTCGGCCTCGACGCGGTAGCTCGTGCGGAGCGCCCAGTAGCGGCGCGTGCCCGCGCAGGCCGCCTGGAAGCCAGCGAGGATGACAATCGCGAGCACAAGTTCGATGAGCACCGCGTGGTTGTGCGGTGTGATAGCGCGGTCGATGGTGAGGCCCGTAAGCGCCGGTACGGCGATGCGCAGCAGTCCCCAGCCAAGGGCGGCCACGAGGGCGATGCCCAGGTAGCGCCATTGGAGGCGGAGCTGGCGCAGAATCAAGTCTCGGCCCGCAGCGAGATCGAGATGCTCGATGGTCATGTTCCCCCGCAGACGTGAGCTGGCGTCGAT
>DATNET010000147.1:0-3052 GCA_035606745.1 Tepidiformaceae bacterium | reverse complement strand
CGATCTTCTGGAGGAACGGCGTCAGCAGCCAGCCACCGATGCCCCACGCCATCCCGAAGTTTCGGTCGAACTCTGTCGGGCTACGATCGAGGCCGCCGTAGATATACACCTGCTTGTGCACGGTCGACCCGTAGCGGCTGTACTCCTTCGCCGTCCGGTTCGCCGCAATCTCCATCGCAGTGAGAATCTGTCCGGCAAGCCGTCCGCCGCCTGTGGCATCGAACGCGATTGTGGCTCCGGTGGCCACCAATGCCTGGGTCAGGTCGTCCATGAAAGTCGGCAGACTCGAATTGCAGACGTAGGCGGCTCCAGCCTGTTTGAGCATCTCGACTTGCTCGGGCTTGCGGACGATGTTCACCAACCCAATGCCGTCTTCGATGCAGAGCCGGTTTAGCATCTGGCCGAGGTTCGACGCGGCCGCCGTGTGCACCAGGGCCGTGTGCCCTTCGGCCCGCATCGTCCCCACCATGCCGAGTGCCGTGAGCGGGTTAACGAAGCACGATGCACCTTCCGCCGCCGTGGTACCAGCAGGAAGGACGAGGCACTGTACCGCCTTGATGCAGCGATATTGGGCATACATCGCTCCACCTAAAATGGCCACGGTCTTGCCGACCAGCGCCTGAGAGGCCGCCGACGAACCCGCCTCGACGACCACGCCCGCCCCTTCGTTGCCCACGGCAAGGGATTCGCCAACGCGTGGTGCCATCGCAGCCATCACCGGTGCATCGATCTTCGCCGTTACGACGGGTGCGTCAGCCGTACCTGAGGCGACCGCCGTGCTCATGTCTGCTCCGCCGAAGAGAAGGCCAAGATCCGACGGATTGAGCGGCGATGCTTCGACCCGGACGACGACTTCGTCGGGTCCCGGTTCTGGTGTGGGGATGCTGACGAGCGAAAGCTCGAGCAAGCCCTCGGGCTTGATCAGCGAGCGGAGCTGTAGTCCGGGCCCGGTCCTGGTGTTCGTCATCGATCGTCTCCTGTGGGGCGTCCGCGTGGAATCGCCGTGTGGATGGTAACGATACTGGACTAGCCCGCGTCGCGCGCACGACCGCCCCGGAGATCGGCGCCGCCCGGCTACGCCACGAAGAATGCCCGGAGTCCCGGCGCGATCGCCTCGACGTTGACCGTGCCGGTTCCGAGCAGGTTCATGAGCCGGAGGAGTTCGGTGCGAAAGGCGTGCCGGAATCGTTCATCGCTGGCCGTCGCATCGTCTTCGAACCAAAGGCCGTTCGCCACGAGCGTGTTGGAACCTCGTTCCAACTTCAAATCGACGCGGCCGACAAGAGTGTCGGCCCACAGCATCGGCAAGGTGTATCGGCCAAACTTCACCTTCTCTGCGGGCAGGTAAATCTCCCAGAGGTATTCAAAGGCGAAGAGCGCGCTGGCCCGGCCGCGCGCACTCACGGGGTCGAGCGGCGACAAGAACGAGATTCCTGGAGCCAGCGGAGCAGCCCATTCCGCCGGTATCCCACCGCGTTCGACGGTCTCGAGGCGTTCCAGATCCTGCGTCAGCACAAACGATGTCGCTCTCGAAGACTCAACTCGCACGGGAGTGAGCTCACCCGCATCCACGAGGTCCTGCTCGAGTGCGGTCTGTTCGGCTCGGGAGACGGGCCTCGCGAGCAATCGGCCGAGCGGCATTCCGATACGGCCAGCACGGCCAATTCCTGCGAACGCCACCGATTTTCGCACCAGGAAACGGTCGGCATCAGGTTCCGGCGCCTCGACGAGGAGGTTCGCCGGTGCGACGTCTTCGGCCGGAGCGTAAACGCGCTGAAATCGTTCGCGGTGATGCGTCATGGCCTCTCCGGTCCGCCACAGGTAGTAGAGCGCGAGGGACGTTGCCTTTCCCCCGCGGTAGTGGTCGAGCGTGGGAGCGCCACTGGCCGCGAAGTCAGCATTTGTGACGGTGCGGCGCTCCCGCAGCGCGGCCCGCATCTCGTCGATGACCGGCCCGTGCGCCTCTGCGATTTCGCGCATCCCGGCATGTTCCCGCTCGCGCCGCATCACGACGCGCCAGTACGGCAGCTCCTCCATCGGCCTCATCGCGAGCCACCCGCCCCACTCGAAGAACTCGTGTTTCTCGTAGGCGAGCGAGTTGAAAAATGCGGGCTCGTAGCCAGATACGCGGCTGTGCAGCACAAGGTCGTGGCTGCGGGCGAGAATGGCGAGGGGGTCGAGCTGGACGTACTCCGCGGCCCGCATTGCGTCACGCGTGCCGGCCAGTCCTTCCCAGCGCCGCCCCGGCCAGAGGCCCTGCTTTCCAAGGACGAACCGCCGGGCAGTGCGTTGTGAAATGCAGATCGCAGCGGACATAGCGTGACCAAAGGATACGTTGCCTCGCCATCAGGCCGCGACCAGCGAATCCGGTATCCGCGCAGTAATTGGTGCCGGGGAGGGGATTCGAACCCCTATGCCTTGCGGCCGCGGAGTTTAAGTCCGCTGCGTCTGCCATTCCGCCACCCCGGCGCCGTGCCTCACGCCAGACAGGCGTGCATGGTCAGTCCAGGCGTGGGTAAGCGCGAGGTCTGCGTTTCCACGCGGGATCGGGGGCGCTTCAGGGGCAGGTTGGTCGTTTCCATTGCAGGCCGCAGATCGTACCATTCCCGTTCCAATCGCGCTTTTCATCGTTGGAGACAGACCTTCCGGTTGCAGCAATCGACGCAGATGCGGAGCTCGATGGACCCGAGCCATGCTCGTCGCCGGAATGTGATCGGTTGGCTTTACCGATCGGACGCGTCGTCCCAATCGTGAAATCTCACGTTTCATCCCCTGAGAGCGTTTAACAAGTGTGAGCATCAAAAGTCGGCCTCAGGGAACGATTCCATTCGAAGAGCTTGTGACCGAACACGGCCCCGTCGTTCTTCGGGTCTGTCGCGCTGTGCTCGGGAGGGACGACGCCGAGGACGCGTGGTCCGAGACGTTCTTGGCCGCGCTACGCGCTTACCCGGACCTGAAGCCCGGCAGCAACGTCCGCGCGTGGTTGCTCACGATCGCGCGACACAAAGCTATCGACATCTACCGCGTCCGCGCGCGGTCCCCAGTCCCGATA
>DATNET010000145.1:0-3182 GCA_035606745.1 Tepidiformaceae bacterium | reverse complement strand
GCGGCGGCCGTGCGTGTGGCGGCTGGCGCGGCGGCGGCGCCGGCCGAAGCCGGGGAGGTCGCCTTGAGCGCGCCTGCCCAGGCTGCTGCCATCCCGTAGTACCGTCGCGGAGCACGCTCGGGATCGAGCCCACCTGCTACTGACGCGCCTTGCCCCAGGTGGCCGCGGCAACCCCGCCCTCAGGTGGGTGAAGCGCGTCTTTCCAAATGTTGCAACTTCGTATTATGTTTCCCCGGTGAACCACCAACCGGGCTATGATAGACATGCCGAATCCCTGGTATGCCTCAACGGCGCAGGGAACGGGGGAACCAAACGGCGACGTCCGTCGAACGGACCAGTTCGCCAGGGGTGAACGAAGCCGCGGTAGGAACACCGCCTGGCTTCGAGGCGACTTCCGGCGCCTAACCCGTCAGCTAACCCCGCAGGCTTCCGGAGGCGCCTCGCGTGCGCTCGGCCCCGGTGCAATGCCATCGCGCCGATGCCCGGCATGCGGACCCTCCAGCGGCTGGCTAACCAGCCAATTCGTCCCGCCTGAGCCTGGGAAACGTCGGAGGCGTGTCCCGGCGATGGCCAAGCAGCACCGCCGTGCGAAAGCTACACCGGCGGTGGGAGGATCGCATGCGATATCAACTGTCCTATTCCGAACGTCCTGTCGAGCACACGGTTTGGGTTGCAACCGGCCTTTCCGCGAAGACCGAACTCGAGACGCACTCCCAGCGCCTTCGCAGCTGGGCGATGATCATGGGCATCAAGCTGGCCGGCCACCCGTTCGTCCGCTTCGATACCCCTGAAGCCGGCACAGTCCACCTGCCGACCGTTGTCTCCGCCACACCGCGGACGGACCTCGAGACTGGCGTGAACGCGGCGGAAACGCCCGCTGCCAGCCTCGTGGAGGTCGCCGATGTGGCATTCGCAGACATCGGTGCGGTCGCGGCCGAGCTGGGGCGGACATTCGATACCGGCGCCATGCCAGTCGTCGAATACGTCCGCGCGGACCATGGCTTCGACCCGGGGACGCTGGTCCTGAGGCTTCCCTCGGAGCCGGCGTCGAAGCCGGCGGAACTGCTCGTCGGCGAAGCGAAGGAAACGGCCGCCGCCTGACCGGCCCTCATGCCCCGGCCCCTTCTCCCGACGATGCGGGAGAAGGGGAGCAAATTGTTGCTGTGCCGCCGCCGATCCGCGGCTCTCGCGACCAAAACAAGATGGATTGTTCGGTATCACGTTCTCCCCCTCTCCCGCAACGTCGGGAGAGGGGGCCGGGGGGTGAGGGCCTAACTCGTCATGCCCTGCAAGCCCACCAGCGCGCGGCCGTGTTCGACTTCACCCATATGGCGAAGGCCGTGCTGGTAGACGAAGCATTCCAGCACCTCGAGCCGCCGCAACGGCGCGCCGGGGCCGATCACCATCGAGCAGAACGTCTGGAGCATGTTCGGCGGCAGCTGCGGCATGAGCACTTCGGCGAGGGAGCCCGCCGTGATCGTTTCGAGCACGCCCTCGGTCCGCGCGATCACGGCGCTCTGGAACGCTTTCCAGGCGTCGAGGTCGCCGATGCGCTGGGCTTGCATCTCTTCGACGGTCTCTTCGCGGCCGAGGGCATCCACGCCGATGCCGACCTTCGCGGCCCAGCCCGCACTGACCCACAGCGGCTGCTGGCTGAGAAATGGCCCGCTGATCGATTGGTCCTGGGAGCGGATGTAGTGGCTGAAGCTAAACGCCATCGGCAGGACGCCCGCTCGTTCCTGGTGATTGACCTGTGCAAGCGTGAGGTCGCTGATTGCGCGCTCCCACAGCGCGTTCAGGGCGCGCACACGGTTGCGTAACGATTCGACGAACATGCCGTCGCCCTCGCCGGGCATCAACTGCCCCTCCTGGTGATCGGGATGCGTTGCATGTCGCGCGCCACCCGGATCGGGCCGCCATAGACATCGCTCATGCCTTCCATGAACACCGCCTCCTGTGCATCGTTGCTGGGCAGCGGCGGGATAAGGTGCGACAGCACCAGCTCACCGACGTCAGCGCGCTTCGCCAGTTTCGCGACATCCGTCGTGGGGATGTGGTACGAAGGCACGTCGCTCATCATGCCGGCGTCGCGCTCACGGCCACCTGCCTTCAGCGCGGCGATCAGGTTCGTCATCATCGGCTGGTTCAGCGCCTCGCAGACGAGCATGTCGGCACCCTCCGATGCCACCGCCAGCGACTCGCAGAACGAGGTGTCGCCGGAAAGCACTGCCGTGCGGCCGTCGAACGTCGCGCGGTAGCCGAATGCCGGGACCACGGGGAAGTGGTCGACTTCGAAGCTTTCGAACGTGAGCCCGCCGAGCTTCAAGAACTCGGTTGCGGCGTTCGTGACCGGTACTTCCGTGACTTCGACCTTGATACCATCGGGATGGAGCTTGTCGCCGTGGTGGGCGAGCCGGAAGCCGATATCGCGCCGAAGGGCCATCAGGAAGCCGTCGATCATCTCCTGGGTGCCTTCGGGGCCGAAGACGCGCAGCGGCGTGGTCGAGCCGTTGGTCCAGCGTTGGAAGAGGAAGTCGGGCACATCGGTCATGTGGTCGGTGTGCATGTGCGTGAAGAGCGCCACATCGATGCTCTGGGGCCGCACGCCCGAAGGCATCAGCCGCCGCGCCGCGCCCCAACCACAGTCGACGAGCACATTGGTATCACCAGCAACAACGACGTTGCCGGCGCCGCAGCGGTCGGCGCTTTGCAGCGGGCTGCCCGTGCCGAGAAACACCATTTCGAATCGTTCTGCCAAACCTGCCTCCTCATATTCGGGCACCCCTCAGGCTGCCCGGGCGAACGGCCAGTCTAGCATCGCGCCCCGCGAGCCGGGCGCACGGCGTAGACTGGGCTCGGTAATGGGTTGGCCGAACGCTCCACTCGGTCGCCTACGCCGCGTGCTGGCGCGCCCTTGTGATGAGCTTTTCGGCGAGGACCAAGAGCACGAACCCCGCCGCCGCCAGGACCAGTACGACCACGAAGAAGGCGGCGGATTCCACGACCGCACTGAGACGTGAGCGGTCGTACATCATCTCGGCTCGCTGACTCCAGGCTATGAAGCCGCTGGCTGCAACCACCGGAATGAGCATTGCCATGAGTGCGCGGGCCTTGTGGTGGGTGCAAAGGACGAAAGCCGCCCCGGCATTCGATGAAAGCCCAACGAGGCCGATGCGCCAGGG
>DATNET010000139.1:0-2825 GCA_035606745.1 Tepidiformaceae bacterium | reverse complement strand
ACGGTGGCGGCATACATCAACACACTCATCCGCAACGGATTCAGGCTGCAGCGATTCGAGGAGTGGGGGCCGACGGCGCAAGAGTTGAAGGATCTGCCGGAGTTGGAATCGGAGGTTCAGCGGCCGACGTTTTTGCTGGTGGCAGCCCGGAGAGACCCCGCACTGGGATGAAGCGACGTGTCGCGGTTACTCTACGAACTGGCGGGCGCGGCGGGCTGAATCGGCGTCGACGAGGTCCTCGCCATGGCGCGCCACGTACGCTCCTTCGCCCCGCGCGGCATCGTAGCGGCTAAGGTGCGCCTGGGCGCGTTCGACCACATGTGCGGCTGGCGAAAATGCAGCGTTTGCCAGCGCCGCGTAACGGCTGCCCGGCAGGACCGCGCCGGCAAAGCCGTACTGGGCCAGATGGGGCAGTTCGAGCCCATCCGCGACAATAAGCGGCTGGCGGGCGAAGGCACGCGCGGCCGCCACCACTGCGCCGCGAGCATAGGCCAGCCTTGGGCCTTTCTCTTCAGCGCGGGCGCCAACGTCACGGGCGTAGGCTCCGGCGCCGAAGACCAGCCCGCCAACGCGGGGGGCGCCTTCCGTGATGGCGGCGGCGCGAAGGAGGCCGCGGGCGCTGTCGATGATGGGGAAGACTGCGATGGTGCCGGGCTCGATGTCGCGGCCGAGTTCAAATTCGCGCAGGAGGACGGCGATGTCGCGGACATCCTGCGGTTCGACGCTGTGCGGGAGGAGGACTGCGTGCAGGTTGGAGCTGACGATCGCGTCGAGGTCGTCCCGCAGCAGGCCCGTGCGGGGGTGATTGACCGTCACCACTCCGTGCTTGCCCGCTTCGGTGATGCCGTGAAGCGCTTCGATCGCGGTGTTGCGCAGCGAACCCACCGGGCGCGCGTCCGTCGCCAGCGTGAGGAGTATGGCATCCGCGGGTGACGCCAGTGCCTCACCGAGTCCTTCGCCGGCGGAGCCGACTGCGACGATGCTGCGCAGCTTGAGCGTCATGCCGTACCCCCGATGTAGCCGCCGACGACGACGGGCGGTGGCGTCAGCACGGCAAGGTGGAGGTCCTGGCGAAGTGCCATGACGCCCTGCATGTGGTCGAGCACGTGGCGGTACATGAGTTCGGCCAACCACTGGCAGGTAAGCGGTCCCCACCGCGTATCGGTGCGGTAGCGTGACCAGACGATGTCGGTCATCACGCGAAAGATCGCGAGCTCCTCATCGCGCATCCGCGCGATGTCGTCGACGAGCCTCAGCATAGGTTCGGAGGGCCGGTAGCGCCGTTCGTGCCATTCGCGCCGGTTGTAATCAAGTGGGTCCAGCATGTCGGGGACAGTCGCCCAGCGCAGGAGCGGCAGATACACCTCCTGCTCCATATCGCGCAGGTGGGCGATGTGTTCGTGGATCGACCAGTCAGTGTCGGAGGGGGAGTAGCTGCTTTCGGCATCGCTGAGGCCACGCACCATCCACGCGAGGTCGTCGGTGCTGGAACGGAGCCGGGACGTTAGCTCAGTGCGGAAGTTCGAAGTTTCTGTCATGCCGGCGCCTCCTCTGGGCAGTATAGGGAGAGGAGAGACGAGAGACGAGGGACGAGAGCGGCCAGCGGTGTGCGTCTCCTCCGCCACAACACCGCCGGGCGGCGCTGCGACAGGCGCGTGCTCGAGGCTGTGACTGGATGAGCATCACCGAACATCCCAGCGCTCGGAGCTCACTCGCTAAGCGGCAGCCAACTCACTCTTGTCCGTGCCCCGTACCCTCTTTCCCCGCCAGCCGGCCCAGCAGCGCCTCCTTCGTGACGCCGAGCGCGGCGTAGAACATAGGGCCAACTTCGCCCGAGGCGATCGTGCCGGCGGCGATGAGCGCGGCATTGATCTCCGTGCCGCCGGCCCGGCCGACGCCCGCCGCGGTGAAGTTGATCGCTTCGCGGGCGGCGCTGCCGAACATCACGTTGGCGTCCAGCCTGTCTTCGCTGCTGCCCTGCGAGGCGAGGATGGCAGCGTCCAGCGATTCCTGAGCGGGGAGCCCCTCAACCCCGGCTTGGCCAAGCACCCGGAGGGCTCCGGCGAGGAGGTGCTCGGGCGCGACGATCGCGACGTTGGTGCGCTGGCAGTAGGCCTGGGCTTCGGCGAGGGCGCGTTCGCCGTCGGCCGTGAGTGCTATCTCCGCCATTCCGCGGCTCCGCTGGCCATCGGCCTTGCAGGCGACACGCGACCGCTTTCGAGTGCATGGCCTTCCGCCGATGGGGCAATGTCGAGCACTTCGAGTTCGACCCGTTCGCTCTTCCAGTCGCGCTTGAGCGAATAGACGATGTCCACTTCGTTGGCGAGGTCGTAGTCGGCCATGCGGAAGGCGATGGCCGGCCACGTCGCAGCGGGGCCTGCCCCGTTGGCGTCGCGGACCGTGAGGCGCAGGTGGCTCTTATCGGAGCCGACGACCTTCGAGCCGACCAGCCTGACGCCCCGACTGAGCAGGACGGGCTTTCGGTTGCCCTGCCCGCACGGTTCGAAGCGCATGAGACCCTTGATTTCGAGCCCGGTCAGCCCCGAGAGGGGAGCTTCTGCATCGATTTCGATGACCGGCCGCAGGTTGTCGGCATCGAGCAGTTCGGCAGCGGTGTTGATGAGCCGTTCGCGCAAGAGTGGCACGTGCTCGTTGCGCACCGTAAAGCCCGCCGCCGCGCGATGGCCTCCGTGCCGCACGAGCAGCTCGCGTTCCCGACGGATGGCGGAGACGATGTCGAATTCTGGGATGCTGCGGGCGCTGGCGCGGCTCTCCTGGGCGCCACGATTGAGCACAATCGACGGGCGATGACGGCGGTCCGCCAG
>DATNET010000131.1:0-7305 GCA_035606745.1 Tepidiformaceae bacterium | reverse complement strand
CAAGGAAAAGGAATTCACGGGCGAAACCAGCTATCGCATCGGCCGAGGGTCGTCGCATCGCTCCTAAAAATCGCCACCGCTGGCGAAAATTGATTTGACCTTGGTTCGGGCCGCTCCCTACGATGGATGCGGCCCGAATTCTTGTTCAAGTGCCGCACCGGGCCACGTATGGGGACATAGCTCAGTTGGGAGAGCGCAGCGTTCGCAATGCTGAGGTCGGGGGTTCGAGCCCCCCTGTCTCCACCAACCAATTTGGATCTTAGATTTTGGATTTTGGATTGACGCCCTGCGATGGCGCCCTTCGCGGCAACAGTCGCGGGACGGATGCGCGCCAGGTTGCTTGAGGACCCGTCCGCAACCCTGAACGGCAGCGACGCTGTGCCGCGCGCGAGCCTCGTCGTGGCTGCTGGAGCGATCCCCGGCCTTCGAGGCAACCTTTGGATGGGTGGCGCGCATAGTCTCGCGGGCGAGGAACTGGATCTCGGGACACTCAGCAAGGCCGTGGTCGTCGATTGCGCGGGCGACATGCCCGCCCCGCTTCGTGCCGCGACCGGGCTGTGGCTCGCCAACGTCTTCCAGGACGTGGACGGCTGGCCAATGCACTTCGGCCGCCTCCAGGCGAATGCCGAGCGCGCTGCCCGGGCGTTACAAGAGGGCGCTGCCACGGACGTCTACGCGATGTGCACCCACGGAATGAATCGCAGCGGTCTTGCCGCCGGGCTGGTCTTACGCGCCCTCGGGGTGAACGGCAACGAAGCAGTCCGCCTGATCCGGCTCGCCCGGCCCGGTGCGCTCTCCAACGATACGTTCCGTGGCATCATCGAAGGCGTTGCCGCTACTCACTCCGACGCGCGGTAGCCCGGGCCACTACCGGTCGAGCGCTTTAGCGAATCCCTGCGCATCTATGCGGGTCCAGCCATGCGCCTCGTAGAACGCGGACGCGGCAGCGGACTCCGGGCCGGACCGCACAAACAGATTCAGCCTCAGGCAGCCCCTCGCCCGCAGCCGGTGCTCGAGTTCAGCCATGAGCGCCCTGGCAATTCCCTTGCGCCGGTGCTGCGGCGCAACCGCGAGGTGGTACACGTATCCGCGGCGGCCATCGAACCCTGCCATTACGGCGGCCACAACTTCGTGCGCCACTTCCACGACGAGGAAGAGTCCCGGATTGCGCTCAATGAGCTTCGCGAGTTCGGCCGGAGCGTCTGAGCGCCCGAGATCGACCGACCCGAGCTCTGCACGCCAGAGGGCGAGCACCGCCGGCAGATCTGCCGGATAGTCCACGCCACGGAGACGCGCACCCGGCACACCGATCTTCTCGAGCGCCGCCTTCTCACCGTCGCCGAGCACCGGGAGCAGGTCCGGCCGCCGCGCCGCCGTCCGCGCAACACGCTGCTCCCGCCGCCAGCGCTCGATGCTCGCGTGGTCGCCGCCGAGCAGGACATCCGGGACGTCCCAACCGTTGTACTCCGCCGGCCGCGTGTACTGGGCGTGTTCCAGCAGGCCGTCTGCGAACGATTCGTCCTCCGGTGATGCTTCGTCGCCCAGCACATCCGGGACGTGCCGCGCGACCGCGTCGATGAGCACCATGGCGGGCAGTTCGCCACCGGTGAGGATGTAGTCGCCGATTGAGACCTGCCGGTCCACACGATGTTCGATGAAGCGCTCGTCCACGCCTTCGTAACGTCCACACACAAGGATGAGCCGCGGATGCGTCGCGAGCTCTCGCACGATGGCGTCGTCGAGCCGCTGGCCCTGTGGAGTGAGATACACCACGATGCCGGCCGCCTCATCGAGCGAGCGAACGTGGTGAAGCGCAGCATCGAGCACATCGACCCGCATCACCATGCCCTGGCCACCGCCAAACGGGTAGTCATCTACCGGGCGGTGGCGTCCGGTGGCATGGTCGCGAATGTCGTGTACCTGGACATCGATGAGTTTGTCCTGCCGCGCGCGCTTGATGATGGAGACATCGAGGGGACCGGCGAAGGCATCGGGGAAGAGCGTCAGGACGTCGAATCTCATTCCGCTTTGGATCTTGGCTTCTGAATTTCGGTTTGGGGACGGCCCTCAGTCGGTTCATGTTCGTGGGGTCCCGCGAGAAGCTCTGCGATGTGCGGGATCAGCGGCACCAGCACGTCGAGTCCCTCCTCGACTGCTTTCGGGCTCCCGGGAAGGTTGACGATCAGCGTCGCGCCTCGGGTCACAGCAATGCCGCGGGTCAAGGCCGCGTATCGCGTCTTGCCCAGGCCCGCGATCGCGAGCGCCATGGGGATGCCCGGTACGTCCCGTTCGGCGATGTCCCGGGTCGCCTCAGGCGTGACGTCGCGCGGCGTCAGGCCCGTGCCGCCCGTCGTGATGATGAGGTCAGCCAGGTGCGCGTCGGCCCAGTTCGCGAGCGTGCCGGCGATCGTCGCGCGGTCGTCCGCCACGATTTCGCGCCGCACCACGTCGTGGCCCTCAGCGCTGCAACGCACCGCTATCGCTTCGCCGCTCAGATCGAGCCGTTGCCCGGCGGCGCCCCGATCGGATGCAACAAGAATCGCGACACGTGCCATGGGGAAAGTATAGGCGGTAGCAGCCCGCATGCCCGGAGCGCAGCTCAGCGCGGAAGCCGAAATTTTGTGCAGATCAGGGTAAAGCCTGTGTTGACAGGCGCACCGGCGGCGGCTAAGTTGCCGGTGGTGGAAAGTGGATGGATGTGGGGATCTCGCCCTAGTATTCCCAGCTCAACGCCGATAATCGGTGGTTTCTACGTCTCCATGAAAGGCCCTGACGGTGTTTCTCAGCCGCTTCTCGCAGCAAATGGACGAAAAGAACCGGATCGCGATACCTGCCAGGTATCGAGACCAGTTCGACGCGCCCGCATTCCTGCAGGCGAGCGCGGATGGCTGCATCGCCGTCTACACGAAGGCCGGGTACGACGAGGCGGCGGAGAAGGTGCTGGCCGACGCGGAAGACACCGAGGAAAGCCGGAGGAAGATGCGGAATTTTTTCGCCGAAACGCAGGACGTCAAGGCCGATGGCCAGGGTCGCCTGCTCATCCCTGCATTTCTGATCGACCACGCGGGCCTCAAGAAGGATGTCGTCGTCGCCGGCGTGGGGGCGAAGTTCGAGGTTTGGGATGCGGCCCGCTGGAGCGCCCACAAGGCAAAAACGGAAACGGGAGGGTAACGTGGTTGTTATGACAATTCCCCCCGTTCATCTGCCGGTGTTGTTGGAAGAGACAATCCGGCACCTGCGCGTGCGGCGCGGGGGCCGGTACATCGACTGCACAACCGGTCTTGGTGGCCATAGTACTGCGATTGCACAGGCAATGGGGGAGGATGGCCGCCTGCTCTGCATCGACCAGGACCGCGAGGCACTTGAGTTCGCGCGCACGAAATTGACTCCGTTTGGGAGACGGGTCAGTTTCGTGCACGGGAACTTCCGTGAACTCGCGACGATGGCCGCCGCGGAAGGATTCGAAGGTGTTGATGGCATCGTGATGGACCTTGGCGTCTCATCCATGCAGTTCGACCGGCCAGAACGCGGCTTCGCGTTCGGTTCCGAAGGACCGCTGGATATGCGCATGGACCGCGCGAGCGACGGCTTGACCGCCGCGGACATCGTCAATACCTGGGACGAAACGTCGTTGGCGAACCTCTTCTATGTCTATGGAGAAGAACGCCAGTCGCGCCGCATCGCTGCTTCGGTGGTGCGTGCCCGGCCCCTCGCGACGACGTGGGATCTAGCCAGAGCCGTCGAGCAGGCGGTGGGGGGCACAAGAGGCCGAAACCAAATCCACCCCGCCACCAGGGTCTTTCTTGCGCTCCGGATCCGGATCAATGGCGAACTCGACAGCCTTGAAACGGCCCTCCCGCAAGCCCACCGCCTGCTCGGCTTTGGACCAGCCAGCTCATCGAACAACCAAACGGCCCCGGACGAAGAACTGCTTGGCGGACGGCTCGCCGTGATCAGTTTCCACTCGCTGGAAGATCGAATCGTCAAGCACTACTTCCGCCGTGAATCGACAAACTGCATCTGCCCGCCCGAACTGCCGGTGTGCCGATGTGGGCACGTCGCTACCTTGCGCGAGGTCGTGCATCGTGCAATTCGGCCGAGCGAAGCCGAAGTGGCGCGGAACCCGCGCGCGCGCAGCGCCGTCCTCCGCATCGCTGAGCGGCTGGCCGAGCCCGCTGCCAGCCACGCCTCACCGCGGGGAGCCTAGCAATGGCTGCAATCAACCATCCCCTGGGCGGAGCCCGGCGAGGCCTCCCGATCCCGTCCCCCTTCGGTGGGATTAACTGGTGGATTGTGGGCGCCATCATCATCGTCGCCGTGAGCGCCATGCTGCCGGTCCTCCAAAACAGTACCGCCACCAGCGAAGGCTTCAACGCCCAGCGCTCCCGCGCTGATGAGGCCCAGTTGCAAGGCCAGGTCAGTGTCCTCGAAGCCGACGTGGCGCAGCTCACGTCGCTCAGCCGGATCGAACGCCGTGCCCAGGAAATCGGCCTTCATCCCACCAGTAACCCGATCTATGTACACGTCGACGTCGCAGGCCCGGAGCCAGCGAAGATCCCGTCATCGTATCTCCCGCCGGTGGTTGCGAAGCCGTTGCCACCGGCACCATGGTGGCGCTCCATCGTCGATTGGTTGCCCTAAATCGTAGTCAACAACGTGGTCAGGCGTCGTTCGCGGCGAGCTGGCTGGAGGCGCGTTCGGTATGCCGCATGAACGAGGGCACGGCACTCGCCGTGTGTGGGTGCCAGCCGCATTCTTTGGGGCCTTTGCGCTCATCATCCTTGGGCGCCTCGTCCAGCTGCAGGTTGTCGAGCACCCCAAATACGCAAAGGCCGCCGAAAACGAACTCGTCGGTTCGAACACCGTCTACGCCCCCCGCGGCTCGATCCTCGACCGCAACGGCGATGTCCTCGCCCTGAGCGTCAATACCTGGGATGTCTACGTAAACACGAACGTCTGGAAAGACCCGGCGAAGGCCGCCGCTGGCGCAAGCGCAATCGGCAAGGCGCTGGGCCTGGACCCAGCGAAGCTTGAGAAGTCCGTGACGGACGCGGCCGCTGGCGGCACGGTCGACTACCTGGTCCAACGCGATGTTGACTACGACCTGGGGAACCAATTGGTCAGCAGCGGCGTTCCCGGCATCATCACCCAACAGGATTCGCAACGCGTCCACCCCGACGGCGACGTGGGCTCCTCTATCCTCGGCATCACCGGCACCGACAATACCGGGCTTGCGGGCATCGAAGACTCGTACAACGAAATCCTCCAGGGCAAGGCCGGCAAAACAATTTATGAGCGCGATGCCACCGATCAGCCGATCCCGTATGGCGAATACAACGCCGTCGACCCGGTCGCGGGCGAGGACGTCGAGCTGACGATCGACCGATACATCCAAAAGATGGCTGAGGACACCCTCACCAAAGCCGTGGCGCAGCACCAGGCTAAGGGCGGCGACATCATCGTCATGGATCCCCAAACCGGCGAGATCCTGGCCGATGCCACCATGCCGGGGCTCGAATACAGCACCCTCGACCTCAACGACCCGGCTTCGCTTGCGCTCCTTCGCAATCGCTCCGTCACAGACCTCTACGAGCCCGGCAGCGTGATGAAAATCGTGACCGCATCCGGGGCAATTAATAACGGGGTGGTCACCCCCGACACGACCTACGTCGATACCGGCGAGGTCACCGTTGCGGGGATAACGCTGAAGAACTGGGACGACTCCGTCTACGGTACCCAGACGATGACCGGAGTGCTGCAAAACAGCATCAACACCGGCGCCGTGTTCATGGAACAACGTCTCGGCACGGCCGCCTTCCAGCACTACCTCGACGCTTTCGGGTTCGGCCAGCTGACGGGGATCGGTCTGAATGGCGAAGCGCCAGGCATTTTCCGGCGCCCCACCGACCCGGGCTTCTCGCCCGTCGACGTGGCGACTCAGGCGTTCGGACAATCGATCAGTGTCACCCCGGTGCAGATGATCACGGCCGTCGCCGCCGCAATCAACGGCGGAAAGCTGATGAAGCCGCATCTCGTGAAGGCGACAATCTCCGCCGACGGCGTGGTCCATCCCGTCCAGCCGCAGGTTATCCGGCAGGCTGTGACGCCGCAGACCAGCGCAACGATGCGAATGATGCTGAACGCCGTGGTCGAGCAAGACCCACCCAACGAAAGCCTGCGCAACCCCACGAACTACACCGCTGGCGGCAAGTCCGGTACCGCCAACATCCCAATCTACGGCACGTACAACGACACCCAGATTGCATCGTTCATCGGCTTCGCGCCGTTGAACAACCCGCAAATCCTTATCCTCATTAAGCTGGACGACAACCTGGACCTGATGACCGGCACGATGGCCGGCGGCCCCATCTTTTCGAAGATGGCCGACGACATCCTTGCCTACATGGGCGTGCCCCCGGACAAGGGGCCGAACAAGCCATGACCGACAACCTCACCACCGGCTTCGTTGCCGAGGCCATGGAGCGGCGAGGCTACATCGTCCAGCGCGGGCCTGACCGGCCGGTCACCGGGGGAGCCGCCGATTCGCGCAACGTCCGGGAGGGCGATCTCTTCACCGCGTTCCCCGGCGAAAACGCCGACGGCAACCGCTTCGTCGCCGACGCCCTCCGCAATGGCGCCGTGGCCGCCATTTGCGAGCGTGCGCCTGAGGGCGATTGGCCTGGCAAGACCATCGTCATAGCTCCAGACGCCACCCTGGCGGTCGGTGAACTGGCGCGAGAGTGGCGCCGGACCTGGGGCGGCCCGGTCGTAGGCATCACCGGTACCGTCGGCAAAACGACTGCAAAGGAACTCATCGCCGCTGCGCTTGCTTCGCGATTCGAAACGCACAAAAGCGAAGGCAACTTCAATTCCCGCCAGGGCCTTCCGCTTGCGATCATGAGTTTGCGGCGCAGTCACGAAGTCTCCGTCCTCGAGATGGGCATGGATTCTGCCGGCGAAATCGCCTACCTCTGCAACATCGCCGAGCCCGCTGTCGGCGTCGTGCTCAATATTGGCCTCACCCACGTATCGAAGCTTGGCAGCATCGAAGCGATTGCCGCAGAAAAACTCTCGTTGGCGCAGTCACTACCGCTGTCCGGTACGGCAGTCCTCAACGCCGACGATGGGCGAGTGGCCGCTGGGGCGAGCGGGCTTCGCTGCAACGCCCTCACCTTCGGACGAAGCGAGGGAGCGGACCTCCGCGCCGACGCGATCGAAAGCCGGGGATTGTTAGGCACAACCTTCAGGGCGCACTTTGGTGAACAGGCGGCCGATGTCCAATCTCCGCTCCCAGGCGAGCACGTC